>JAVEEO010000178.1 GCA_030840415.1 Pseudonocardiales bacterium
GCTTCAATCAGGACTACCTCGGCCACTACGACAACCTGCACGCCTACATCGAGCAAACAATCAACGACCTCGGCTATGACCGCATCCTCGATGAGGTAGTACCTCCCAAGCTGCGCCCCTACGTCAAGATTGACATCGCAGCTACGGCCCGCGACCTGCAGTTCGGCGGCGACCTGCACGTCCTCACTGCCACCGAGGGCGGCGTCTGGATATTCCGTGGCTAACAATAACCTGCTGGCTGAAGCAGCCGCGCCGAACCGGTTCGCTGGCATTCTTGCCGTACGAATTCTACTCAATTCACCCGCCCATGGAATTGGTCGGCAACTTAGGCTCGCCTTTTCGGAAATCGCCTCATACCTTTCCTCCTCCGCAGTTCCAATGAATTCACGGAGGACACCACTATGGGCAACGGACGCAGCGCCAACGGACGACCGATCCCGGACGACGAAGGACCGGTGGCCCGGATCACGGCGGCCATCCGCGAGCTGGCCTACGCCAGCTGGGCCCACTACCAGGCCGAACTCGACCGGGATACCAGCAGGGCGCTGTTCGAACGGGTGTACCTTGGCCACTACAGCACCATCGACACCTACGTCATCAAGCTCATCGACGACTATGGGCTGGACGTCAAGCTTGACGAAGCCATCGCCGAACCGTTCCGCAGCCACGTCGACATTGACGTCAGCGCATTCGGACGCGCCCTGGTCGCCAGCGCCACCATTTACACGCTACTGGCCGCGCCGGTTGGGGTCTGGGTATTCACCGAAGAAATCGGATAGGCAAGCCTATCCTCCGCTTTCGCATAAGGAATTCTGCTCGCGTGGTCGCATCAATTCGCATATAATAATGGTGAAATGCCCATACGTCCTCGCAGTTATGAATTCCGCACTGCAGCAGCCGAGCTGCCAGCTACTTCTGGAGAGTTTCCTATGACTGCTAACCCCTATGTAGCTGGCACCCAGTTGATGAAGCGGGCGGTGCTGTACCTGCGGGTATCGACGCCGCGGCAGATGGACACCGCGGTAGATATTGACGCTGACGGCAACTCGATCTCCACCCAGCGCGAGTTCTGCGTACGGCGAGCAAGCACCGTGCAAGCCAGCATCGATCGAGAGTTCATCGAGCCCGGCAACTCGGCCCAGACGATCGAGAAGCGGCCGGTGTTCCGGGAGCTTTTGCGCTACGTCGCCGAGCACCCCGAGATCGACTACGTGATCATCTACATGCGCTCACGGGCGTTCCGGAACTTCGGTGATGCGGTGCTGACCAAACGGCAGCTGGCCAAGCTCGGCGTCAAGCTGATCTCGGCCAAGGAGGACTTCGGCGAGGGCTACCTAGCCGATGCCATGGAAGCCGTGACTGACATCTTCAACGAGATGGAGGTCCGGCGCAACGGTGAGGACATCAAGGCCAAGCTGCGGAACAAGGCGCTCAACGGCGGCACCGTCACCCGCGCCAAGCTCGGCTACCTCAACATCCGCGCCGAGCAGGACGGGAGGCTCTACAACAGCATCGGTCTCGACCCGAAACGCGCGCCGCTGGTGCTCAAGGCGTTCGAGCTGTACGCGACCGGCGAGTACTCCATCGACCTACTGACCACCGCGATGGCCGACCTCGGCCTGACCACCCGGCCATCGGCCCGCTGGCCGCGTGAGCAACCAGTCTCGGACAGCAAGCTGCACACGATGCTGTCCGATGCCTACTACGCCGGCTGGGTCACCGTCGACGGCGACCTCATCCCGGGCCGGCACGAAGCCATCGTCAGCCAACTGCTCTTCGACCGGGTGCAGGAGATCCTCAACGCCCGCTCCGCCCGGGGCCAGCGTGACCGCATCCTGACCCACCACCTCAAAGGGCTGCTCTTCTGCGAACGCTGCCACCAGCAAGCCCGGACCAGCCGGCTGATCTACACCGAAGCCACCGGCAAGAACGGCCAACGCTACGGCTACTACCTCTGCCGGTCCCGCCAAGAAGGCCTCTGCGACCTGCCACACCTACCGGTCAGCCAGGTCGAGGACGCCATTGCCTCCCACTACAGCCACCGCCTCGACTTCGCCGATGACTTCACCACTGAGATCAAGACCCGGCTCGCCGAAGCGATGGCCGACCACCAGCAACTCACTCAAGAACTGCGTACAGCGCTCATCAAGCAGCTGGCCAAGCTGGAAACCCGCGAAGAACGCCTCATCGACCTGGCCGCCGACGGCGCACTCACCCGATCCAAGATCCAACAACGCAGTAACGCCATCCGCGTCGAACGCGCCCGCATCCAAGACCAACTCACCGACACCGGCAACCAGCTAGAACTGGGCGCCCAACGCCTCACCGAATGCCTGGACTGGGCACGCGACGCTGCCCAGCTCTATCGCACCGCTCCCGACGACACCCGACGCCTGATCAACCAAAGCTTCTACCAGCGCTTCTACCTCAACGACGACGGCAACCGTGCCGCCGTCACTAGCGACGTGCTTCAAGCGCCCTACGACGAGATCACCGACGCCAACGACTCCTGGGTCTACCAGCGGCAGAAGCAGCTCGCGCTGGGCAACCAGCCACGCCATAAGTCTTCAGCAGCTGCCGAATCAGGTCAGACAAACCAAAACGGACCCGATCTTCCGATCAGGCCCGTCCTAGACAACCAAACACCCGTACTCGCTGACATTTTTCGGGACAGGGTTTCGAGTAAGCGTGTCATGGTGGAGCTGAGGGGACTCGAACCCCTGACCCCCACACTGCCAGTGTGGTGCGCTACCAGCTGCGCCACAGCCCCTTACCAACGCGACCCGCCCTGGTACGGCGAGCCGGGAAGTGAGTTTACACAGCGCCAGACCCCACCCGACGCCAGCCCACCCCGCCGGCAACAGCAGACACCCGAAGACCAGCATCAAGATCCACTACAAGCCGGGTTCGCCACGCCGAGAACCCCCGGATTTCTTGACTTGCAGCCGTCTCAGCCATACTTGGGGCGAGCCGAACCGGCCTCGCGCCGCCGACGCCAACCAACACCGCGCGGCGAGGACACTCATAAGGGAGACATTCGTGAACCGCAAGGAACTGGTGACCGCGGTCGCCGAGAACGCAGATCTCGAGCAGAAGACCGTCGACGCAGTGCTGCGCAGCCTGCAGACCACCCTGGAGGGCGCCGTCGCCAAGGGCGACAAGGTCAGCGTCCCCGGCTTCTTCGCGCTCTCCGTCGGCAAGCGTGCCGCCCGCGAAGGACGCAACCCCGCCACCGGCGAGACCATCCAGATCGCCGCCGCCAACACGGTCAAGTTCACCGCCGGCAGCGCCCTGAAGGACGCCGCCAACAAGTAACCCAGCAACGCAGCAAGGGCCGGTACCAAGGCAGGTACCGGCCCTTGCTGCGTTTGCGCTAGTCCAAGAACTGCAGTTACTTCGTGGTCGACGGCGACGCCGACTTGGCCGGGCTCGACTTCGGCGCGGACGTTGCCGGCTTGGAGGTTGCCGGCTTGGAGGTTGCCGGCTTGGAGGTTGCCGGCGACGCCGGAGCGGACGTCCGCGACGTGGGCGTGGCCGACGGGGTCGGGGACGGCGCGGCGGTGGACTTGGCCTTGGCCAGCGCCGCGGAGATGGCCGCGTCGATCTGGGCGACCGTGACCGTGGAGCCCGAAGAACCCACCCGGGCACCGGCCACGAACACCGTCGGGGTGCCGTTGACCCCGCGCTTGGAGGCGGCCTCGGTCACCCCGGCCACCAGGTCCTTGTGCTGGTTGGACGTCACGCAGGTCGAGAAGTCGGCACTGGTAATGCCAGCCTCCTTGCCCCAGGCGATCAGTTGCGAGTCCGGCCGGCCGTTACTGCCCTCGGCCGGCTGGTTGTTCTGGCCGTCGGCGTTCTTGCCGTACAGGATGTCGTGGAACTTCGCGAACGCCGCCGGGCTCTGGTCGGCCGCGCAGTAACCGGCGTTGGCCGCCCGCGAGGAGTACTTGTTGCCTCCCGACAGCGAGTCCAGGAACGACATCACGTGGTAGTTGACCTTGATCGTGGTGGCCTTGACCTTGGCAGCCAGGTCGGTGGTCAGCCCGCCCTGCTCCAGGTTGTTGCAGGTCGGGCACTGGAAGTCCTCGTACAGGTCCACCAGCACCGGCGCCTGCTGGTTGCCCACCTTGACCCCGGTCGCGGCGGTGGCGTTGGTGGTGTCGACGTCGGAGGAGATCTTGGCGCGGCTGCTCTGCACCCCCACCCCGATGAAGGTGATCAGCAGCAGCACCACCACCGTCCCGGCGGCGATGTAGCGCTGCTTGTACCGCAGCTCGGCCTCGGCGGCGGCCACTGCCGCCCGGTAGCGGCGGACGTTCTTCTCGCTCTTGCGCTGCTTGGGGGTGAGCTCGGGCACCATCTCCGAGGCGATGATCGCCCGGTCCACCGACAGCCGGGTCAGCGGCCAGCGGATCAGGAACGCCGACAGCACCAGCAGCCCGAGGTCGCGCAGGATGTCCAGGGTGTAGGTGGTCGAGTCGGCCGGGCCGCCCGCGCCACCGAAGCAGCCGCACCGGATCTCCAGGCCGCGGGCGGCCGCCTGGATGATGCCCACCAGGAAGACCGCCAGCAGCGCGGCGGTGACCGCGGCGGCGTAACGGGTGATCAGGCCGAGCAGCAGCAGGATCGCCAGCACCAACTCCAGGGTCGGCAGGCCGTAGCCGATCGCCCTGGACAGCCACTCCGGGGTGGCGTCGTAGGCCCGCACCACCTGCACGAAGCGGCGCGGGTCGCCGATCTTGGCCAGTGCCGCCCAGGCCCAGACCGCGGCCAGCGCCACCCGGACGACCAGGCCGGCCCAGCTGAGTTGATCGCGACGGTCATCCAGCGCCGGGAACCTCACGTCGTAGAACCCCTTACTTGGTATCAGCCACCAGTGGCAGATCATGGGCGACCTGCGCGGCCTGGTTGGTGCTCTGCAGGAATGCCACCCGTGCGTAGTCGTCCGTACCATAGAGCAGCACTTGGGACGAATGGGTCTGGCCCTCATCCTCGGCGAGTGTCACGTGGGCGGCCACCTGCGCCGCGTCCACCTCGGACTGGCTGCCGCGCAGCCCGATGAACCGGTTCGGCAGCCCCGGATCGAACTTGGCCAGGTAGGCCTTCAGGACCGCCGCGGTGTCGCGCTTGACGTCGGTGGTCACGAACACCACCCGGGTCTGCTGGCGCACCGCCGCGGGCACCTGCCGCAGTCCCATCGCGATGTCGGCCAGCGTGGTCGGGCAGACGTCCGGGCAGTTGGTGTAGCCGAAGAACAGCAGGGTCGGCTTGCCGGCGGTCTCGGTGCCGAACCGGAACGCCCTGCCGGCGGTGTCGGTCAGGGTGAACTGCGGCCGCGGCTGCGGCGGGTCCAGCCCCAGCCCGTCGTAGGTCCCGCCGGTGTGGTCGTTCAGCTCGCTGGCCGCCGGCGAGGCCTTGGGGCCTTCGGCACCGGACGAGCTGCAACCGGCCAGCAGGACGGCCAGCAGCCCCGCTGCCACCGCCGCCCGCAACCGGCTCATCGGGGCGCCTCGGCGGTCGGGGCCGGTGCCGTCACCGCGATCACCGGGGCGGTCACCAGCACCTGGCCGGCCTTGTCGAAGCTCAGTTGCAGGTTGACGCTCTGGCCGGCCTTCAGCGGCCCGTACAGCTTGGTGATCATCACGTGTCCCTTGCCCGGCGCCAGGCTGACGCTGCCGCCGGCCGGAA
>JAVEEO010000309.1 GCA_030840415.1 Pseudonocardiales bacterium
CAGTTCAGCTACGTGGTCGAGACCGAGCGCCGGTTCTACCTCACCAACGACGTCCAGCTGGTACCCCGCAATGCCGACGGCGAGGTCTACTTCGAGGTGACGATGCGCGACGCCTGGGTCTGGGACATGTACCGCCCGGCGCGCTTCGTCAAGAACGTCCGGGTGCTGACCTTCAAGGACGTCAACGTCGAGGAGCTGGAGAAGCCGGACCTCGATCTGGGCGGCAAGAGCCCGTTCGGCACCTGACTTTGCACGGTCGGGGTGAGGTGGCGATGCCGCTGCCCCAGAACGACGAACGCCCCCACCTTCGGTGAGGGCGTTCGCTCGATGACGCTGGATCCGCGACTGCGCCTCTCGGCGAGTGGCCGCTCGTAGCGGCGAAGGGGTTGGCGCCCGGGGCATGCACGCGGACCAGCAAGGTTGTCAACGGCTTCGGTCGGTCAAGCATTCCCTGTCGGCCAGCCTGCACCGGACGCGCCTTCGAGCGGACCTGACGGCCGTCCACAGCGGTGCTCGTTTTCCACAGCAGGCGTTTGTCGCCCGGATGTGTACTCCCATTCGGGCAGGGTCAGGTCCATGCACTTCAAGGACGCGCTGGGACGCTACGGCGAAGCGATCGCCGCTCGCTGCCTGACCGACTCCGGTCACCGGCTGATCGAGACCAACTGGCGCTGTGACCGGGGCGAGATCGACATCATCGCCGCAGACGGGCGCACTCTGGTTATCTGCGAGGTCAAGACCCGCACCTCGCTGGCCTTCGGCGAGCCGGCCGAGGCGGTGGGCGAGGCGAAGTCCAGACGGTTGCGGTTGCTGGCCACCCGATGGTTGGCCGAGCATCCCGGCGGCTGGGAGTCGGTCCGCTTCGACGTGGTGTCGGTGCTGCGCCTGGCGCACGGGCCGGCGCAGGTGCGGCATCTGCGGGCGGTGTTCTGATGGCGCTGGCCGGCACCCTGTCGATCGCGCTGTCCGGGGTGTCCGGGCGGCTGATCGAGGTCGAGGCCGACCTGTCCGCGGGATTGCCGGGCCTGACGTTCACCGGACTGCCTGACGTCTCGGTGCTGGAATCCCGCGACCGGATCAGGGCAGCGGTCCTGAACTCGGGCTGGGCCTGGCCGAACAAGCGGATTACCGTCGCGCTGCTGCCGGCCGACGTCCGCAAGTACGGCTCGGTGTTCGACGTGGCGCTGGCGGTGTCGGTGCTCGCCGCGGCCGGCGAGGTACCGGCTACCGCGGTGGCCGGAGTGGTGTGGCTGGCCGAGCTGGGGCTGGACGGGCGGCTGCGGCCGGTCCGCGGAGCGCTGCCCGCGGTGCTGGCCGCGCGCGAGGCGGGGGTGCGGCGGGTGGTGGTGTCACCGGGCAACGCGGCGGAGGCGGCCCTGGTGACCGGCCTGGACGTACTGGTGGCCGGCTCGCTGACCGAGGTGGTGCTGGCCCTGCGCGGCGGCGCGCCACTGGTGCCGGCACCGGCGAGCCACTCCGATCCGGGCGCGGCGTTGCCCGACCTCGCCGACGTGGTGGGCCAGCCGGTTGCCCGGCGGGCCCTGGAGATCGCTGCCGCAGGGGCGCACCATTTGCTGCTGGAGGGCGCGCCTGGAGCCGGCAAGACCATGCTGGCCGAGCGGTTGCCCTCGATCCTGCCGGAGCTGGAGCCGGCGGCCGCGCTGGAGGTGACCGCGATCCATTCGGTGGCCGGCGTGCTTCCCGGCGGTGCCGGCCTGCTGCGGCGGCCACCGCTGCAGGCACCGCACCACACCTCGTCGATGGCGGCCCTGGTGGGCGGCGGCAGCGGGCTGGGACGGCCGGGTGCCGCGTCGCTGGCCCACCGTGGCGTGCTGGTGCTCGACGAAGCGGCCGAGTTCAAGCCCACCGTGCTCGACTCGCTGCGCCAGCCGCTGGAATCGGGGGAGATCGTGCTGCACCGGACCGGGGGAGCGGTCAGCTACCCGGCCCGGTTCCAGCTGGTGATGGCCACCAACCCGTGCCCGTGCGGGGCCAGCAAGGACACCGACTGCTCCTGCACGCCGGATGCCCGCCGCCGGTACCGGCGCCGGCTGTCCGGTCCGCTGCTGGACCGGATCGACCTGCAGATCCCGATCGATCCGGTCTCGCGTGCCGAACTGATGCAGGATCTGCAGGCTCGAGAGCCGAGCGTCGCGGTGGCCGGCCGGGTGGCCGGCGCCCGGGCGGCAGCCAGGGACCGGTGGGCACCGTTCGGCTGGAACACCAATGCCGAGGTGCCCGGGCCGGTGCTGCGCTCCCGCGCCTGGCGGCCACCGCGCCAGGCCCTGAGCCGCTTGGAGGACGAGCTGGAACGGGGTGGGCTGAGCGCGCGCGGCTGCGACCGGGTGCTGAAGCTCTATTGGATAGCGGTCTAGCAGAGGTGGCATAAGAGGGTTGCCGCCCGGGCATATCTGCGGGCATAGTTACTGGCATGGCTGATAGCACACCCGACAAGGTGTTGGAGAACCGCCTTCGTCGTATGGCTGCCCGCCAGGGGTACACCGTTCGCCGCACCCGGCGACGCGATCCCCGCGCCATCGACTACGGCACCTACTCGGTGCTGTCGCCGGCCGGCGAGGTCGTGGTCGAGGGCTTGACCATCAAACAGTTGGAGGAATGGTTGGACTGACAGCAGACGGCCCCCGGTGCGGTGTTGGTAGCACCGAACCGAGGGCCTTGATCGAAACCCCCAGCGATCCGCTACAGAGCCCAGGAAGGTTCCGACCCGTGAACAAGAGTACCCAGCCCGACCCTGTGATACGCCCGGACGACCTCCTCCTCACCGAGCAGGAATGGCACGCCCGAGCGCGTGACGAACTCGCGCACATGATGGGCGCCGTGGTGATCTTCACCTCGGACGCACCGATGAGCGACAGTGAACTGCTGTCGGTGTTCAACTTCCTGGAGATTGGCCCCGATGGCCGGCACCCCCGAGAGGGCAGGCTGTACGGGCGACTGGGCGCCTGCCAGGCTGTGATGTTCGTGCACTGGCCGGACTCGGCCGCGCGGCTGCTCACGATCAAGTACAACCAGAAATTGGCGACCATCGGACAGCCGGGGCTGATCAGCTCATTGGGCCAAGACATGCGCAGGGGCATCGGGCGAGATGGCCTGCCCGACATGGACGAGTTGCTGATCGGCGCGCGGCTGGACCTCATCGTCCAGCGGGAAGCGTTCAACGTCAGGACCGCCTGGTGAGCGGGCACCCGTTGATGCTGCCCGAGTCGGTGAGCTGACCGTGGCGTACTGGGACGACTGGGAGGATCGGGCGAGGCGATACGTGCCGCCACCACGGCGCCGCCGCACCGACCGGTGGCAGCACAAGCTACAGGTAGCCCTTGCGCTGCTCGGGTCGCACTCTGCGGTGTGGGCCTGCACGCAGTGGTGGGTGGAGGTCAACCGCTTCATGAGCGGGCCGCACCAGCGCTGATTTATCGCGGGCAAGTTGGCCGCGATAAACGGGGGAGCCGGGCTGTTGTCATAAATCTGACACCGGCCCGGCTCTCTGTTGTGTCACGATGACGGGCATGTGGTTCATCATCGCCGGGCTGTGCTTCGGGGTGGCCTGCGGAACGATCGCTCAGCAGCGCGGCCGGGCGTTCCTAGAGTGGTTCGTCATCGGGGCGGTGACGGGCATCTTCGGGCTTGGGTTCCTGCTCTACCGCACCCGCGACCGCTACGTCTAACGCGACCCCCAAGATCTTCTGCTGCTCGCGGAGCGTCAACACGGCCGCAGTGAGCAAGTCCCACAGGAACTCGATGTCGACCCGCCCCTCGTCATCGGTGGGCACCCACTCGCTGTAGGCAGCCAGCACCGGCGAGTGGCTGAGCACCAGCCCTTGCAGGCAGTCCATCACACTGCGGACGTTCTTCGTCGTGTCGTCCTCGGGCCAGGTCACCAGGGCATCCGCATCCCGTTGCGCTCGGCCTGAGCCAGCGCGGGGACGACGGCCCGGGCGATCTGGTCCGCGCTGGCCAAAGGCTGGGCGACGTGAACGTGGACGTGAGTGTCGCCACCACGGCCACGGCTCGACGAGTCCATAGCGCGGACCTGGGACGCCGACGCGACCCGGGAGCCACGGGGCAGGAACACCCGCTCGCGGCCCTGCTCACCTACATCGGCCCACCCACCGGGCGCGTAGGTGGTGCCGGATGCGAACGCCTGCCGCCCGCCCGATACGCCGTGCGAGGTTTGCGTCACGACGTGGATCGTAGCGACCTGACCGTTCGCGTAGTCGATGACGGAGCGGATCACGGCCCTAGCGGCACCAGCGCCGACGACCGCAAGGCTGGTGCTCACGCTGTTGGGTATGTGGTGCAGCGCGGCCTGGTGGGCGGCGACCGCCGCCCGGGCCGCCTTGTCCTCCACCTCGATATCGGTCTTGATGGACTTCGGCACCCCACCGTACTTTTTGATCAGCGCGTCAACGGCGTCCTTGCTGAACCCCGCCGCGACAGCCTGCTTCCGCAGCGCCGCCTCATCCGTGAGGTAGTGCCGGGCGGCGTTCGCGGATGACTGCCCGGCCTTCTCCAACGCCACGGCGTGAGCCTGCGCAGCCTTGATCGAGGACAGCACAGCCTCTTGGTTCGTCCGGCCCTTCGCGGAGTTGTCGTCCAGCGCGTGCCCGTTCTCCTTCACTCCCTCGGTCAGAGCGTGTACCGAGTCGAGGAACCCGAGCTGGGCGGACTTGACGTCCAGCGATCGGCCGTTGAGGAAGTCCAGCCCTGCCGCCAGCGACGCCGCCGCCTTGGCCTCGGCGGTGATATCGGCAGCAGCCTGCCGAGCTGCTTCCGCCTGCGCCTTCGTCGCGGCAGTCTCGGCAGCTGCAGCATCGGCTGCGGCCTTGTTCGCTGCGGCGCTGTCGTCGGCGGCCTTGGTGGTGGGCTTGTTCTTCGGCTGGCTGGGCTTGTCGCTGAACGGCTTCCAGTTCTGGAGGTTGAACGGGTTGCGGTCCTCCCACCACAGCTTCGGCTTCGTCGCTAGCTGCTTGTTCTGCTGGGCGATCCCTACCGCCAGGCCAGCGGGAATCGCGGCAATCCTGAGCATGGATGCAGCACCGGCGGTGCGCGCGGCGGCAAGGTGGCGTGTAGCGACCACTTCGGACTCGATCGCGGATGCCGTCGCCGCCGATTGGAAACCGAGAGCACGCGACAGGGGTATTGCGAGCTTGGCTGAGGCATTCCAGGCACTTGCTGCAACGGCCGCACCGGCAGCGGCTAGCTTGAACCCGACAACCCCGACGACGACCGCCTCAATCGCTGTCGCGTTGTCGTTGATGATGTGGAGCCCGTCATTGATGACGGGTAGCAGCTTGTTTCCGATGCTGATTTCCAGCGAACTGACGTTGGCCTCAAGGGTCTTCATCTGACCCTCGTTCGACTTCAACCAGTCGTTCCAGGACTGGTTGAAGGTCTTGCCGCCCCGCGCGACCTCCTCCGTCTTCAAGCGGTACCGGTCTATCTGGCCGATGAGCACCGCGAGCCCCGGGCCGGCCTTCTTGCCGAACACCTCGGTCAACACGCCGCCGACCTCGGTGGTGCCGACCTTCGCGGCTTTCAGGTGCGCGTAGAGGTCTTCGAGCGCCGAGCTCAACCCGCCCTTGGCCATGTCGTCGCGGAGCTTCGTTGTCGACAGCCCGAGCCGCTTGAGGGTGTCCGCACCCTGAGCCGCCGGGGTGGACAACGCCTGCACCGCCATGCGCAGCATGGTCGCGGCGTCGGCGCCTCGGATGTTGTTGTCACCGAAAGTGGCAAGCGCCGCGCCTACGTCGTTGAGGCTGAGTCCGTAGCCCTTGACCACCGTCAGGACACCCGACGCCAGGGCATCGTTCAGGTCTTGCATCTTCATGTCACCAGCGCCGACGATGGCGTTCAGCGAGCCCATCGCGGCGGCCATGTCCTGCACCCCGGGGATGCCGGACGCGATGGTCGAGGTCAGCGCGTTGGTGGTGGCCTCGAGGTCCGCGTGCCCGACGTTCGCACCCTCGGCCGCGATCCTGACAGCCTCCAGGCCCTTCGCGCCGCGCAGCCCGGTCGATTCGATGTGATAGAGGCTGACGGCCATCTCGTCCGCGCCGGTGGCGACCTGCGGAGCCAGCTTCAACAACTGCCCGGACTGCTTGTTGACCTCATCCATCGACACGCCCGCTTGGGTGTGCAGCAGCAGCATGTCCGACTGGTACTTCGTCGCCTTCTTGGCTGCGTCGGCCAAGCCGATAGCCAGACCGGCAGCGGCCAGCGCGCCGTGCTTGATGAACGCGCCGGACATCTTGGCCCCGGACGCCTCGGCTTCACCGGCGACCTTCTTGAACACCTTGCCGGCGGTGACGTCCTCGCCGAACAGCAGGAAATGCAGTGACTTACTCGCCATGTGCTACGGCCTTCCAGTGAGGGAAGGCGCGACGGCGGAGGGTGGGGCCTTGGACCGACCGGTACCACCGGTCTTGCCCATCCCTTAGCGGACCAGAAGATGCCGCCTTGCCGCCGTCGCGCCAAGTTCTAGAAGGTCGGGGCTACCTGACCGAAACCGGCCGCCGAGTTGCCGCCGATGATCTGCACCGCGTTCGGGTACCGGGCTGCCGTGAATCCGAAGTAGCCGTAGCTGACCAGCTTCACGGTGAGCTGGTTGCCCAGCGTCTGCTCGAACCGCAACTCGCGGGGCATCCCGTCGCCGTCCTCGAACAGGATCAGGTCAGCCGCCCGGTACACGATCACCAGGTCTTCGGGGCCGGAGCCGACCGCGACCGGCATGCTCGGGTCCACCACCTGGTGCAGGTTCAGCAGCTCCTTGTCGACACCGACCGCGTTCTGCGGGGCCTGCGAGCTGGGCACGACCAGCGGCCGGCCGTTGTTGTCGAACTGGTTGGACAGCCAGCTCGAGCGGCGCGGCGCAAGGGCCATGTGGGTCGGTGCGAGGAAGCGGCTTGACGTGATCGCCGAGACCGCGCCGTTGACCTTGCTGTAGAACGTCTGCACCGTGGCGGCGGCGGTGTACGCGGTGGCCTGCAACACCCCGGAGGTGTTGAGCACGCCCAGCACCTGACCGGACGAGCCCGAACCGGAAAGGAGCTGCTGGTCGAGGTTGACCGCGTACGCGCCTGCGAGGTCCATGAAGACCAGGGCGTCATTGCCGGCTGCGCCCCGCTCCAGGGACTGCCGGGACACGTCCTGCTGCCCAGCTGCGGTGGCGACGGGCAGCACCAGATCGCCCCACACCTCATCCGTCGAGGAGACCGAGGTGTTCTGGGTCGACTGGATCGCCACCGATGCGCCGGTGGTGCCCTTGGGGATGTTGAACGTCATGCCGGTCTCGGGCAAGGGCAGATTGGTCACCGTGTTGGCGAACGGCCGGCCGGCGCGGACCACCGGGGCCACCAGGTCGAGCAGGTACTGCGGCGGGACGTTGCCGGCGAACGAGCCCGTCGACAGGGCGCGGCTCGTCTGCTCATTGTTGACCTCGACCTCGCGGGCGTGACGCTGCAACCGGATCCGCGCGCCTTCGTCGTTGTGCACGTTCATCCGGTACAGATCCTTCAACCAGGACCGCGGCCCTTCCCGGTCGAGACTGTTGTTCGCGTTGTCCGGGTTGTACGTGCGCTGCTCGTAACCGATCACACCGTCACCAGCGTTCCGGGAGAACCCGGCCCGCTGCTGGCTCGCACCGCCGCCGACCGACGAACGGTCATCGCCCACGCTGTAGGTGGTGGTGGTGTACGCACTGACTGCAGCGGTCGGTGTGGTCACGGCAGCTCGGGCCGCGTCGACCTCATCACGCTGGGCCTCGGACTCGACGGCCCGCAACTGGGTGCGCAGCCTGGACACGTGCGGGTCAGCGTCGATCAGCTCGACAGCGGCGCGGACCCGCTCAGACTCAGCCGACGTCGGCTGACGTCCACCGCCAGCAAGACACGCGGCCTGCACGGCGCGGATCTGGGTGTACTGCGGGTGAGACTGACGGGCCTGTTCGATCTGCTGCTCAACCTGAGCACGGAGTTCATCAAGCGTCATTTGGGAGAATCCCCTTGGAGGAATGCGCGAACGGCAAGCCGCGCAGAACGGATTGGTAGGGGCGGACGAGAGACCCGCAACCCGAGGCAGAGCGCCGGGGCAGTCTCAGATCGTCAAGGCCAGTCTGTGACGCCAGTCTGTAACAGTCCCCATCCGGGGCGTCCTTGGAGCGACGTTCTTGGAGCGGCTTGCCGAGTTCAATTATCACACACGGACCCGACAGCGGACGGGTTTTCTACATGGGCACGCCGCGCGACCTGCCCAGTCGAGCTTTTTATATCCCCCCGAGAAAAAAACAGCCCAGGGGCAAGTAGGTGGTGGAAAAAAACGCGATAGATAGAAAACGGGGACGACTGGCTGGGTCGTGGCGTGGTGCTGTGTAGAAAACTCGGCGGGGCCGAGGCTGGCCCCACCACTGAGAACTCACCAGTCCCGCGACGACCGGCGTGATGGTGGCGGCGGCGGTCGGTGGCCGTGCCCCCGTCGGCGGTTGCGTGCCACGTTGCAGTAGCGGTGCGCCGGCCGAAGGTTGTGGGCGTCGTCGGTACCCCCGTCCTCCTTCGGGATGATGTGGTCGACCTGAAAGCTAAGCGGGTGCCAGTACGGCGCGTCATAGTCGATGGCTCCGCCGCAGAGTCCGCACGGTTGGCGTTGCGCCCGTAGCCGTTGGGCCTTGACCCGAAAGGCATACGTCCGCGATGAGTGCCGAGACACACGACGTCAGGCGAGGGATGAGGCGTCATCGGGTGCACTGTCGATCAGGTCACCGCATCCCCGGTAGTAGTCGAGGGTGTCGGGGTGGTCGCCAGCCAGCAGCCGGGACACCCGGTCGAGCACCACGGCCCGCTTCTCCACCAGCGCCGGCAGGCCATACCGGGCCACGGCTTCCACGGTGTCGTGCAGCCTGAGCTTGCGCCGGATCAGCGCGAGCCCGGCCGTGTTCATCCCTGCTACGTCGAGGAGTTCGCCCACGACGGTGAGTTCGACAGCGAGCATCAGAGCTTCGTCCTGCTGGGTCGGGCCGTTCACGCCGCGTCCTTCCGGTGCTGCTTGCAGGGTGTGTTGTTGAAGACCAGCGAGCGCTGGCAGTCCGGACACGACAGGTCGACAGTTCCAGCTAACTCACCTTCCGCTAACTGAGTCCTGTCCTGTGCCTGTCCTGCGGGGAGAGTGCTTACGTCAGGGCTTACGTCATCGCTTACCCCGAGAGATTCCCCCTTCGCGGCCTCCTCGGCTGCCTTCCGGGCTCGGTGCTCTGCCTGGTACTTCCGGTTGTTTGCTTTCCGTGTGGCAACGGTCGCGGCCGACTCCTGACCGGAGGCGCCGGTCCAGTCAGGGATGTAGTAGCCGTCCGGTCCGGACTTCCACCAGCCGGCCGAGACCAACTCCTCCGCAGTCGGGTTGTCCAGGCCGAGCGGGTGCAGGAACCCGTAGCACTCGGGCGGCAGCTTGCCGTCGGTGCCGGACTCGTTGGACCACATCAGCGAGGCGGTGAAGGTCCGGGCGGCGCGGTCGGACAGCCGCATCCACTGCAACCGAAACAGCCACGGCCCAGGCAGCCGCGCGTCGGTCACGCAGCACCTCGTTCTTGTCCCCCGTCGCCACGGAGCAGGACGGCGAGGCGGTCTCGCTGTGCTGTCGTCAGCGGTGGCCAGTCCGCAACCATCTTGTCGATCGTGTGCTTGATCTCGTCGGTGATGCCTTCGCCGTCGGCCATCACTGCCCCAGCCGCAGAGCCTCGACGTCGACGCGGACGAGCCGGCTGCCGGGGAGCCGCCCTCCGGCGAGGTCGCCCCGCTCGACCATTCGCCGCACGGTCTGGGCCGAGATACCCAGGACGGCGGCGGCGTCGGTCGTGGAGACGTAGCGCTGTGCCCGCCGTTCTCGGCGGTTGCGTGGGGTCGGTTGATCGGTCTGCGACACTTGTGTCTGCCTTTCCCGCTTCCGTGTGGGGAGGTAGCGGCCCCGGCCCAGCGCCTAGGAAACGAAAGGGCCGGGGACCGCGCTAACGGTTACGGTTGGAATTCTCTCAGCGCTTACTGACGCTCTCGCGCTCGTTCGCAACACAGCGCCCTTGGCCGAGGGTTTCAGCGGACACAGAATGACGTCAGGGGTAGTCACGGGCAGTCAGGGGCAGTTAAACGCACAGGAATGCCGTTACGCAATCGTTATGCGGCCGGCGTGTCCTTCGACGGGGTGCACAACACGGTGCGCCGGTCGAAGGTGCGGACTCCCCGGCCGGGCGGCAGGATCGTGACCTCCATCAACAGCCCGATCACGGCCCGCTTCCGGTCGGTGCTCAGCAACTCCCAAGTGCCCCGCACGTCGGCGGCATCGACCAGCGGCCCGAGCATGTCCAGCCGGGCGCCGTCGATCTGCTTGGCCTCGATACCGGCCAGCTTCTCCCGTAGCCGTTCGTTGATGATCCGGAGCTGTCCGGGCTCGAGGTCGCCTTCGGCGAACTGGACGGCGGCGGCGTCCATGCGAGCCCGGATCGCCGTAGCCTCGGCCCGGAGTCCTGCCAGGTCAGGGACGGCCCGGTCGATCAGCAGTTCGCGCGCGTCGGGGCGACTGAGCCGGGCGACAACCACATCGCCGACGTAGCGGTCGACGGGATCGGCCTTGCGCCCAAAGTGGCCGACGGAGCCCGAGCAGCGGTAGTTGGTGGTGCCCTTGCCTCGGCCCCCGCCGGCGTGCACGGTGGCGCCGCAAACGCCGCAGCGGGCGAGTCCGGTCAGTAGGGCCTTGGCGTTCGAGGCGCCGGTCATCCGGCGGGGGTCGTTGAGCAGCCCGACGGCGGCGGTGAAGGTGTCCTCGTCCACGATGGCGGGCCAGCAGGCCGGGCCCATGTACTCGCCCAGGTGCCACCGCTGGCCGGCGTTGCGCGGGTTCGCCAGCACCACCCGGACGGAATCCCGGCGCCACGGCGACGGGGCGCCCAGGTTCGCGCCGCGCCGCTCCTGCCCGGTCACGAATCCGCGGTCGTTCCAGTCTCGGGCGATCTGCCCCAGGGACACCCCGGCGAGAAGATCGGCGTAGCCCTGACGGATGGCGTCGGCCTCGCCCGGGCGCACGGTCACCCCGTCGGCCTCATACCCGAACGGGCGCCGTCCCACGGTGCGCTTTCCAGCCTTCGCAGCTTGCAGGTTCGCGGCCTTCTGCCGGGTCGCCTTGCGCTCGACCTCGCCCCGCGCCACCGACGCGAGGATGCGGGCGACCATGCGGCCCTGATCGGTGGACAAGTCCATGTCCCCGCTCACGGTGGCGATGGCGACGGAGTTCCGTTCGGCGAGGTCGATGAGCCGTTCGAGGTCGACCAGCGACCTAGTGAGCCGGTCGACGGCCCAGGCAACTACCACGTCAACCTCGCCGCGCTCGATCATGCCGACGAGGCGCGTGAACCCCTTCCGGGGAGCCTTGCCGAAGGCGCTGACGCTGTTGTCCACGATGGTCTCGCTGACGGTCCAGCCGCGTGCTCGGGCGAGCTGCCGGCAGGCTTCGTCCTGGCGTTCGACGGCGAGTCCTTCTCCGGTTTGGTCGAGGGATACGCGGGCATAGACCACTGTGCGCGGCTTCGTCATCACATCCGCCAGACTAACAGGCAGTAGCTGTCCTGGACTCTGGCCGACCTGGCGGGGCTGGCCAGCCCCGGTCCGGCCGAGGTGGCCGAGGCGATCTGGTTGCGTACCGGCCGGGCGGCGGTGAGCACGGCATGACCGCCGCCGCCAACGTCGAACGTGAGCAGCACCTGCTGGCGGCGGCCTTCCTCAGCCGGGTAGCCGAGCCCGCGTCGGTGCCGCTGTGGATGTTCGTCGAGGAGCACGGCTACCGGGCGGCCGCCGCGGCGGTGCGGGCCGGGGACGTGCCGGCCGAGGTGGCCGCCTGCACCGAGGCCCGCCGTAGCGCCGCCGATCCGGAGGCCGATCTCTCGGCGGCCGACCGCAACGGCATCCGGCTGCTGACCCCGGCCGACGCGGACTGGCCACATTTCGCGTTCGCGGCGCTGCGGGCGACCGGGCAGCGACGGGTGGCACAGTGGCGGGTCGGGGCGCGGGCCCGGCCGCAGCGCGGTGAGCTGATCCCGCCGCTGGCCCTGTGGGTGCGCGGCAACGCGCCGCTGGCCGCGGTGGGGCCGCGTTCGGTGGCGGTGGTCGGCTCGCGGGCGGCCACCGCCTATGGCGAGCACATCGCGTCCGAGTTCAGCTACGGGCTGGCGCAGCGCGACGTGGTGGTGGTGTCCGGCGGCGCCTACGGCATCGACGCGGCCGCGCACCGCGGTGCCCTGGCCGCCGGCGGTTGCTCGGTACTCGTGTCGGCCGGCGGCCTGGACCGCCCGTACCCGAGCGGGCACCGCCACCTCTACGACCAGACTGCCGAGCAGGGCCTGCTGGTCAGCGAGCGGCCACCGGGCAGTGCCCCGCACCGGCAGCGGTTCCTCAGCCGCAACCGGCTGATCGCCGCGCTGGGCGCCGCGACCCTGGTCGTCGAGGCGGCGCACCGGTCGGGCGCGCTGAACAGCGCGGGCTACGCCCGCGACCTCGGGCGGCCGGTGCTGGCGGTGCCCGGTCCGGTCACCTCGGCGATGTCGGCCGGCTGCCACCGGCTGATCCAGCGCGAGGAGGAGCCGGCCAGCCTGGTGACCAGCGTGGCCGAGGTGCTGAGCTACTGCGGCTCCGCCGACCTGGTGGACGGCCCGGGTGGTGCGCCGCTGCCAGGCGGGTCGGCACCGGTCCGGCGGTCCTATGACAGCCTCGATGCGGTGGCACGGTCGGTGCTCGACGGCTTTCCCGGTCGCGGGCACAGCGTCACCGAGGCGGAGTTGTCCCGGCTCAGCGGCCAGCCGATCAGCAAGGTGATCGCGGCCCTGCCGGTACTGCAGGGCGCAGGCCTGATCACCGTGGCACGCGAGGGTTACCGGCTGGCCAGCGTGGCGAGTTGACGCGGCTACCGGGCGCGCGCAGTGTCAGCCCATGCCTGCCCGTTCCAGCACCCGCCGCGTTCCGGTGGCTGGATCGGGGCCGGGAGTCAGCCGACCTGCTGGCCGGCAGGCACGATGGTTGATCCGATGACAGGTGCCCGTCGGGGGAAGGGACAGCGGCTCGACCTGGCAGCGCTGCGGGCAGAGCTCGGTCCTGAGCTGCAAGGAGTGCTCGCCGACTTCGAGCGGTTCCTGCGGCTGGAGCGCAACCGCTCTCCGCATACCGTGCAGGCCTACCTGGGCGACATCACCCTGCTGCTGCACCACCTGCGCTGCGCCGGCGAGGCGGACCTGCGCGGCCTCGACCTGCGGCTGTTGCGGGGCTGGCTGGCCGGCCTGTACCAGGCGGGCGCCTCGCGCACCACGCTGGCTCGCCGGGCCGCCGCCGCCCGGACCTTCAGCACCTGGGCGTTTCAGAACCGGTTGCTGGCCGCCGACGTGGCCGAGTTGCTGGCCAGCCCCCGCCCGCACCGCTCGATCCCCACGGTGCTCTCGGCCGACGAGGCGGCCGAGGCGATCGACTCGCTCGGCGGTGACGAGCCCGAGCAGCTACGAGACCGATTGATCCTGGAGTTGCTGTACGGCACCGGCATCCGGGTCGCCGAACTGGTCGGCCTGGACCTGCCCGACCTGGACCGCAGCCGCCGGGTGCTGCGGGTGATCGGCAAGGGCGACAAGCAACGCACGGTGCCCTTCGGAGCCCCGGCTGACGCCGCCCTGCAGCGCTGGCTGGAGACCGGCCGGCCGAGCTGGGCGACCCCAGCCTCGGGCCAGGCGCTGCTGCTGGGCCGCCGCGGCGGACGGCTCGACCAACGGGCCGCCCGGCGGGTGGTCAACACGGCCACCGCCGACCTGGCCGGCGGCTCGGGACTGTCACCGCACGGGCTCCGGCACACGGCCGCCACCCACCTGCTGGACGGCGGGGCCGACTTGCGGGCCGTACAGGAGCTGCTCGGCCATGCCAGCCTGGCCACCACCCAGATCTACACCCATGTCTCGGTCGACCGCTTGCGGCGCAGTTTCGAGCAGGCCCATCCGCGGGCCTGACCTCAGGGCTTCATCCCCGCTGACCGGGGTGGCCCGCCGGCTGGCCCCGATGGGGGTGCTCCGCCGGCTGGCTGATCCGCCCGTGCGCTCAGTCCCAGGGCAGCAACCGGACTACTCCCAGCGGCGCGAGCAGCGACCGCGGATCCAGGTAGGCCGTTGCGCGCCGGGCGCCCCAGTGCAGGCAGGTCGCCGGCGCGCAGCCGCGGTGTGCCCCGGTTACGGTCCCGATCCGCTGCCCGGCCACCACCCGCTGCCCTGGCACCACGACGGCGGCCAGTGGCTCGTACTCGGTGCTGATCCCGTCCGGATGCAGCAGCACTACCACACCGTGGCCGGCGACCGGCCCGGCGAACCCGACCACTCCCGAACCGGCGGCCAGCACGGCGGCACCCGCCGGCGCTGCCAGGTCCACTCCGAGGTGGCCCGGGCCGTACTTCTCCGGCGGCGGGGTGAACGGTGTCAGCACTCGCATCGCGGGCAACGGTGCCCGGTAAGCGGTACCGGCATCCGGCGCCCCGGCCAGCGGCGCACTCGCAATCGGTCTCAGCCCACCCGCCGAACCAGCACCGGTCGAACCGGCACCCGCCGAACCGGCACCCGCCGAACCAGCACCGACCGGCCCAGCCGCCGACAGGCCCGCCCCGCCCACCGACCCGGCC
>JAVEEO010000521.1 GCA_030840415.1 Pseudonocardiales bacterium
ATGTCTGGTACGTGGCCGCGGTGAGTGCCGATTGAATGGCGAAGATGAGCGTCGCGGCCGCAATGACGAAAAGTGCGATCGCGATGTCGCCGCGTATGCCTCGCTCCTGAGCAGTGCGCCCGGTCAAGGTGATGGCTGTCGACATCGAAAATCCTGCGAGGAGCGGCGCTGCCGTGCTGCCGAAGGACACCAGACCGACCGATGCCCCGGTCGGGTTGTTCGTGCTCCATATCCTCGGTGAGGCCGATGTGCCTGTGTGTCGGACGCTGTCAGTCATGCCTGCGGATCGGCTTCCACCCGGAGAGGATTGTCATCCTCACCGGCTCGTCGAGTGGAGAAGCTGTGCTACAGAAGCGATATTCGAGACCGGACGAGTCTGACGACTTCTCCATCGCGGCCCTGATCATGTCGAGAGTCTCAACGCGACAGTAGCCTCGCAATTCAATGAATAGCAGGTCGCCACCGTCACCGCGCTGGGACTCGATGCTCCCACGATTCGACGGCTCGAATCCCGCGTCCGTCAGGGATCTGATAGCGCTGGACAACGATGGCTCGAGGCCGTCCCTTTGCGAGGGCACGCTCGCGGGCTCGACGCCTTCGTATTCGAGCGCCAGGCTAGGACTAAAAAGATGTTCATCGGAGTACGGCATAGCGATGTACCGCCTTGCATCCAGGGATACATCGTCCGCCAGGCATCCGGACGCGTCAAGCATCCATCGCCCCAGCTCAACGTGTTCTCACGTGCCGCTGATTCCCCTGCCGGGCTCCCTTCACGCCGCGCACCCCAGCCGCCATACTCGGCCCATGCTGCTCGCTGAGGAACTGTTGCTGCTCGGGCTCGACCCGGTCCGGGGAACAGTCGTCAACAATGGCCGCCAGCAACTGCTGGTGTGCCTGTCCGGGGCGCTGGTCGGCGAGTTGGCCCTGGCCGGCTCGGTGCAACTGTCCGGCCGGCGGTTCGTGGCCGTCGGCCCCGCCCCGGAACACCCGCTGCTGGCCCGGGTGCACGCCCTGCTGGCCGAACCCACCTCCCGCCGGGCGGCCGGCCAGCTACGCCGGCTGGACAAGGCGGTCGGCGGGGTGTGGCCGCGGCTGGTCGACGGCTTGGTCGAGCAGGAAGTGCTGGGCCGGCGGCCGGACCGGATGCTGTTCTGGACGATCACCCGGCATCCGGTGCTGCAGCCGGCCACTCGCCAGGAGCCACTAGAGCGGGTGCGGCTGGCCGCGACCGGCGACAACGGCCTGGAGGGGCGCACCGCGGTGTTGCTGGCGCTGACCGGGCCCGCCCGCCTGCTGGAGGTGGTCGCGCCCGAGCGTGCCGACCGCAAGCACGCCCGACGGCGCATCGCGACGGCCGCCGAGCTGACACCGGTCGCCCCAGTGGTCAAGAAGGTGATCGCCGAGATGCAGGCCGCCGCCGCGGCCAGCGCGACGGTCGCCGCCACGTCCGTCGCCACAACCAGCTGAACGGGCCCGGTCGCTCGGCTGTTCGCTGGAGTCCTGGTGGGCTGCCTTTGTCGAGCTATTGCACCTGACCATGTGCCTTACGTTCGCTTCGCCTTCGGTACGAACGTCAAGGACATACGCTCCGGTACGCCAGGTCCGGTGACACGTAGGTCCGCCATTCGGTGCGGGTGAGGGAACCACCAGTGGAGCGACAAAGATACGGCACCGGGTCCACCGTGTAGGCGACATCCCAGAGCCGCACCGTGCCGTCGTCGCTGCCGCTGGCCAAGGTTTTTCCGTCCGGGCTGAACGCCACCGATGAGACGAAGTCGGTGTCACCGCTAAGCGCATCGCCGATCTGCCGCTGGCCGTTCACGTCCCACAGCCGCACCATACCGTCGGCGCGGGTTACCGCGCCAACACGGGTGCCACCGCCGACCGCGAGGGTTTTGCCGTCCGGGCTGAACGCCACCGATGACACGTCGATGCCCCCGATATGCGGGCCGCCGAGGGGCCGCCGGCTGGTCAGGTCCCACAGTTGCACTGTCTCGTCGTTGGCGCCGCTTGCCAAGATTTTGCCGTCCCGGCTGAACGCCACCGATGACACGCCCCCTGTGTGACCGGTAAGCGGGCCGCCGACCGCCCGCCTGCTGGCCACATCCCACAGCCGCACCGTACCGCCAGCGGGCGTACCGGCGCCGAGTATGGTGCCACCGCCAGCGGCGAGAGTTCTTCCTTTATCTTCCGGACTGAAGGCTACCGATGACACGAAGCAGTTAGTCTTGGCGGCGCACGCGGTGTCGCCGGTGAATGGGCTTCCGAGCGGCCGCCGGCTGGCCACGTCCCACAGCCGCACTGTGTCGTCGGCGGCGCCGCTGGCCAGCGTCTTGCCGTCCGGGCTGAACGCCACGGATGACACGCTACTGGTGTCGCCGATAGGCGGTCCGCCGAGCGGCCGCCGGCTGGCCACGTTCCACAACCGCACTGTGTCGTCGCCGGCGCCGCTGGCCAGGGTTTTCCCGTCCGGGCTGAACGCCACCGATCCGACGCCGCCGGTGTGGCCAATGAGTGGCGGCCCGACCTGCCGCCGGCTGGCCACGTCCCATAGCCGCACTGTCTCATCGCCGCCGCCGCTGGCCAGGGTTTTCCCGTCCGGGCTGAACGCCACCGACCCCACGCCACCGGCGTTCCCCCCGGTATGCCCGGTAAGCGGGTCGCTGCGCGGCCGCCGGCTGGCCAGGTCCCACAGCCGTACCGTGCCGTCGTCGCTGCCGCTGGCCAACGTTCTGCCGTCCCGGCTGAACGCCAACGTCGACGCGATGCCGGTCTCGCCGATGAGCGGAGCGCCGCGCGGCTGCCGGCTGGCCAGGTCCCACAGCCGTGTGCCGAAGCCGCTGCTGGCCAGCGTCTTGGCGTCCCGGCTGAACGCGACTGTAAACACCCCGTTGGTGTGCAGAGTGCCGACCTGCCGTCCGCTGGCCACATCCCACAGCCCCACCGTGTCGCTGCTGGTGCCGCTGCCGCTGGCCAGCGTCTTGCCGTCCCGACTGAACGCCATCGTGAACACGTCGCCGGTGTGACCGACGACCAGGCCGCCTACCTGCCGCTGGCCGGGCACGTCCCATAGCCGCACCGTGCCGTCGTCGCTGCCGCTGGCCAGTGTCTTGCCGTCCGGACTGAACGCCAGGGTATTGACCCGTTGGGTGTGACCGGTCAGTTTCGCTATCCCAGGAGCGGAGGCACTGGCCAGCATTGCGTAGCGAGCATCGCTGGAGTGCTCGATGCTCCACGCAGCCAGGCTTTTCAGCTTGGCGATCCTGGGTTCGCTGTCGCGGAGACTCTCGCTCTGGCTGATGAGCTGTTCAGCGACTGCCAGGTCTCGTTGCTGGTTTGCCTTCTCCTGGAATCGAATCGCAATCAGCGAGGTGGCGGCCAAGCCAACGACAAGCGCCAGCAGCATCACGAGAAGGCCGCGGGCTCGACGGGCAGCGCGCACCGCGCGGTTACGGGCGGTGTTGAGTTCTCGCAACCGCGTTTCGACTGCGGTTTGGCTGTTGTCGATAAACGCCTGGACGGTGGGAGGTATGTCGTGGCGGCGGGCGTCGAGCCAGCGGCGGGCCTCAGCTATTCGGTCCTCGGGTATCGGGTCATCGTCGGCGGCGCGGCGCTGGATGCCGGACAGCCAGCTGATGAAGTCCGCGTTCTCGCCGACGATGCGGTACAACCGGCCCCAGGACTGGATCAGGGCCTCGTGTGCCAGTTCGGCGTACGGTCCACCGGCGGAGTCGGTGTCGGTGATAACCAGTCGGGCCCGCGCAAGGTGACTCAGCGCAGCCCACTCCGGTTCGGGCACCGCACGCCGATAGACCCGTTGCCTGGTGACCCGGTCCGCCTGGTCGGTGCCTCCTCGGACCAGGCGAAGCAACACCCGGTCCACGACCTCATCTGGCTGGTGCGCCAGCTCGCGCAACTGCTGATCGGCGAACCGGTCCAACGCTCCATCGACACCGCCCATCGAGTGATAGCCGGTGAACGTCAGAATATTGTGCCGCTGGGTCTGCCACAGTTGGGTGAGGGTGAATTGCAGCAGCGGCAGGGCACCCGCAGGTGTGTCCCGAACGATCTGCTCGACCAATCCTTCCTCGAAGGCGACTCCCAGTGCCATTGCGGGCCGTTCTATCGCCTGGCGCAGCTGAGGTGCTCCGAGCGCTGCCAGCGGGTACAGCCGCTGGTCCAGCCGGGCCGCCAGACCCGGGACATCCCACAGGAGGTCGGCGCGCACGGTCAGGACCACTCGGCACACGGCTTCCTCTGATCCGTACGGTGGCAGGAGCAGTTCAAGCAAGTCCGGGTCGGGCGGCTGCCCGGTGACCAACAGTTCCTCGAATTGATCGACGATCACCAGCAGTGGACGTCCTGTGCTGCGCAGGAACCTGGCCGTCGGACCGAAACCCTCGCGGCGGAGGCGTTCGATCTCGGCCGCGACCTCCTCCAGCGACTCCTCGCCACCCTTTGCTGCTTCACTCTCGATAGCCAGCCCGCGCGGCCGTCTAGCTTGCAGCAGTCCAGTCGCGAGCCGATGCCACGGGTCCTGACCCGGCAGGACCAGCGCTACCGACCATCGACCGGTCTCCCCAAGACGCGGCACCAGCCCGGCTCGCACCAGTGAGGACTTGCCGACCCCCGACGGCCCCGCCACTACCACCACCGGCTGGCTACGCACCCGGGCGGTGAGTTTGGCGATGTCCTCATCACGGCCGAAGAAATGGGAAGCATCCTCAGCGGTGAACGGCTCCAAACCCCGGTACGGGTTCGGCGGCACCAGCAGGTAGTCGAACGGCTCCTCCCACACCGAAGCCACGACCGAACCGCCCAACAGATAGGCGTCGCGGTCCGGCTGGTCGGCGTACCCGCCGGTCGCGTGCAGCAAGCCGACCACCGCGCCCGACTCGTGATGCCAGACCGGGGAGCCGCTGTAGCCGGGCTGCGCCTTGACCGTCTGATCGCTGCGGCTCTCTACCTGGATGAGCTGCCCGCCAACGCTGCCCTTCAGATCCAAGTCGACCCACGCCCCCACCGGCCGCGGCGGGTCTCCCGGATAGCCGAAAACTCGCAGCCGGACCCCCGGCGCGGGTGTCGACGCGATCAACCTCGCTGGAGCCGCCGCACGGGGAGCCTCTTCACCGAGAACAAGCCCAGCCACATCACCTCCGCCAGAACCGTCCGGCGATGGTGGTGCCCAGGCAGCGACGCGCGCTGACCGCACCGGCGTGTCGGGCAGCAACGGGAATTCCACCTGCACCGGCTCCGAACCCGGCCGCGCCTGCTCTCGCTGCTCCCGACCAAGCGCGGTGTTGACCACATGCGCGCAGGTGATCACCTGGTGAGGTCCGATCAGGACGCCCAGCCCCGCCGTCGGGCGGCCCGAGGTCCAGCCCACCAGCCGGACGACGGACGACTCATAACCGGTCGCTGCCACGTGGTTAGCTGCCGTTCCACGACATCGTTATCTTCAAGTTCACTTCGGCGGTGCCCTTGGCCAGGATGACACCGGTCTCTCCACCGAACTTGACCCCGAACTCCACCACAAAACTGTCCGGCGACGAGGCCACCAGCCGGTCCTTCACCATCCGCAGCATCGGCTCCAACTGCGCCAACGAATCCGACAACGTCCGCGCCGCCCTCGCGGCCACTTCTCCCGGCTGCGGCGAGGCCAGCACCAGTCCGCCCGGAAGATCTCCACGATCGGCTTCGACCAGCAGCACCGCGCCGTCCAGCGTCGCAACCGGGACCGCTACCAAGACAGACACCACGTTGCCTTTCTGCCGCCGTGATAATGAAATGCCGCTGAGGATCGGCCGGCGTCCGCCGCTATCACCGGCTGAGCCCCTGGCCGGTCGCCGCACTTGCTGTGGCTACGGGCCGGCTTTCGCCTTGAGCAGGGTGCTCAGGACGGAGGCCGCGATCGTCGCCCAGGCCTTGGCCTCGGTGTAGATCTGGTTGAGCACGTCCTGGGTAGCACCGTCGTCATTGACGATGTCGATCGCCGGACCGGAGTCCTCGAATCTGAGATTGCAGTGGTAGTCCACCGACTTGGGTGCTTCCTGCCTGGCCAGAATGTTTCCGGTGATGCCGTCCAGGAAGTAGATCCAGTTCTTTCCGTCGACCTGCGAGGTGTAGAACTGAACGTTGTGATTCCGGTCGGTGGAGAAGGCCTTGAAATGCGATCCCTGCCAGTACCAGGGAATTCCACACCAGTTGGCATGAAAGTGCCGGTTCGGGCTCAGATCGTGGAATGCGCCGTCGTCCAGGGTGAACTCGGTACCGCCGTCGGGCTTGATCGCGCCGTTGTGGCTGCTGTCGACGGACTTGAGGAACCATGTGGTGCCGGTGTTGTTGTAGATATTGTCGATCCAGCCGACGGCCATCTCAATCTCCTTGTGCACGCGATGTTTTTCTGATCGGAGCACCGGCCGGCGCCCGAGGGCGCGCAGGTTCCAGCGCGTCAGGCGATGACCAACCCCCCGTTGACAGGTGCCGGATCGGCACCCGGGCAAGGCACACCCCGCTGCTCTGTCGTCGATCGGCTCAAGCGCTGCTCGCCAATCCATCGGCGGCTCCGTGGACGTGCAACCCGAGGCGCTCGTAGCGCGCCCTGGACTGCGAACGCCAGAGCCGCGAGCGTCGGCAAAAATGCTCCACCACTGGTGAGCGCCGGTCAAGGCCGCGGCAGAGCCAGGACGCCTGCGACAGTGCCGGACTGCCCGGAGGATTCCAGCGAAACCGAGAAATACCGAAGTGCCACACAGAGTGTCGGGTTGTCCGGCTGCCCGCGGTAGCCCACACTGTGCCCACGGGCGGGGCCGGCTCGCCGGAAGGAGACCCGATGCCCAGCTGGTCGATCGCGATCTCCGGTGGCGGCCACCGGGCCAGCCTGTTCGGCCTGGGCGCGCTGCTGTACCTGGCCGATTCAGGCGTCAACGCCGACGTCACCTCGATCGCATCGGTGTCGGGTGGCTCGCTCACCAACGGCTACGTCGGCGCTCACCTGGACTACCCCGCCTTGTCGGGACGGCAGTTCGAGGACGCTGTCAAGCCCCTGGTCAAGCGGTGCGCCGTCCAGGGCACGGTGCAATGGGCGCCGGAGGCGGTGGCGCTGCTGGTCGGCATCGTCGCCGGTCTGGTGCTGGCGGTCGCCG
>JAVEEO010000338.1 GCA_030840415.1 Pseudonocardiales bacterium
CGCGGTGCGCACCGAGGGGGCCGAGAACGTCGACCAGGCCATGGCCGCCGGTCACGGCGCGGTCTTCGCACTGCCGCACAGCGGCAACTGGGACATCGCCGGGCTGTGGCTGGTGCGGCGCGGCTACCCGTTCAGCACGGTCGCCGAGCGGCTGAAGCCCGAGTCGTTGTACGACCGGTTCGTGGCCTACCGGGAGTCGCTCGGCATGCGGGTGCTGCCGCTGACCGGCGGCCCGCGCCCGCCGATGCAGGTGCTGGCCGAGCGGCTACGGGCCGGCGAGGCGGTGTGCCTGGTCGCCGACCGGGACCTGTCCCGCAACGGGGTGGACGTCGAGTTCTTCGGCGAGCCGACCCGGATGCCGCCCGGTCCCGCGCTGCTGGCCGCCACCACCGGGGCGGCGCTGATGCCGGTGCACCTGTACTTCGACGGGGCCGGCTGGGGGCAGTGGATCGGGCCGCCGATCGACCTGGGCGACGGGCCGTTGCGGGTCCGGGTGCAGCGTGGCACCCAGGCGCTGGCCAGCACCTTCGCCGACCGGATCGCCCGGCACCCCGAGGACTGGCACATGCTGCAGCGGCTCTGGCTCGCCGACCTGGACCCGGCCCGGCTGCCGGTGGGCCAGCCGTCAGAATGAGCCCGTGATGAGAACCGGTCGAGCATGAGGATCGGCATCGTCTGCCCCTACCTGTGGGACATCCCCGGTGGCGTCCAGGCGCACGTGCGGGACCTGGCCGAGACCCTGATCGGCCTCGGTCACCAGGTGTCGGTGCTGGCGCCGGGGGAGGAGGACTCGCCCAGCCTGCCCGGCTACGTGGTGGCGGCCGGCCGGACGGTGCCCATTCCCTACAACGGCTCGGTGGCCCGGCTGCAGTTCGGGCTGGTGTCGGCCACCCGGGTCCGGCGCTGGCTGCGCCAGGGTGACTTCGACGTGGTGCACGTGCACGAGCCGGCACCGCCGAGCCTGTCGTTGCTGACGGTGCTGCTGGCCGACGTGCCGCTGGTGGCCACCTTCCACGCCGCCTCCACCCGGTCGCGGTTCCTGACCATGTTCGACAGCGCCGTGCAGGCGGTGCTGGAGCGGCTGTCCGGGCGGATCGCGGTGTCGCCGTCGGCACGGAAGATGATCGTCGAGCACCTCGGCGGCGATGCGGTGGTGATCCCGAACGGCGTGTCGGTGGCCGCCTACGCCGGGGCCGAGCCGCTGCCGGGCTACCCGCGCGATCCGGCACTGGGCGGCACGATCGGGTTCATCGGCCGCTACGACGAGTCGCGCAAGGGCATGGCGGTGCTGCTGGGGGCGATGACGGAACTGGTCGCCAGCCGTCCGGGCGTTCGGTTGCTGGTGGCCGGTCGCGGCCAGCAGCAGGACTTCCTCGACAAGCTGCCCGAGTCGCTGGCCGGGTCGGTGGTGATGCTGGGGATGGTGAGCGAGCGGGACAAGGCGTCACTGCTGCGAAGCGTGGACGTCTACGTCGCGCCGAACACCGGCGGCGAGAGCTTCGGCATCATCCTGCTGGAGGCGCTGGCGGCCCGGACGCCCATCGTGGCCAGCGACCTGCCGGCCTTCCGCCGGGTGCTCGACCCCACCGACCGGCCGTCGACCGAGGACGGGTCCGGTGCTGCCCGGCCCCGGGCCGGATGGCAGCAGGTCCGGGCCGGCTTGATCTTTCACAACAAGGACTCCAGCGCGCTGGCCGAGGCACTGGAGCGGGTGCTGGCCGACCGGCCGCTGCGCGAGCAGCTCGCCGCTGCCGGCGCCGAGGTGGTGCGGCCCTACGACTGGCAATTGGTGGCCGCCCAGATCGTCCGGGTGTACGAGATCGCGATCGCCGCCACCGTCCGGATCTGACCAGGGCGTTAACCCGCTGTTAGCGAGCCTCCCGGGAACGGTGGGCGGAACTTTGTAACCTGGCTTGGTGCTATCGGCGGGTTGGCTGATCGCGGCGGTGTGCGTCGCGGTCCTGCTGACCCTGTGGATCACCCTCACGCTGACCCGGCTGGACCGGCTGCACGCCCGGGTCGATGCCGCGCAGTCCGCGCTGGACGCCCAGCTGGTCCGCCGGGCCGCGGCGCTGCTGCAGCTGGCCGAGCGCTCCGATCCCCGGCTGCCCGTCGAACGGATCATCGATCTGACCAGCACCGCCCGGGCCGCGCTGGCCCTGCGGCAGTGGCAGGATCCCGAGCGACAGGCCGTGGAGAACCAGGTCGGGCGGGCCATCGCCGGCTTGCAGGCCGACCGGGCGCGGCTGCCCGCCGACGCGGTGACCGAACTGGTCGAGTCGGCAACCCGGGTGATGATTGCCCGGCGATTCTTCAACGATGCCGTGCACGACACTCGTACGCTTCGGGCGCGCAGAATGCCCCGGTTGTTGCACCTTGCCGGTCACCGCGAGTTGCCCTCGTTCTTCGACATCGACGACACCAGCACCTTCGCCGACTCCCCGCCGCCCGACCAGCACCCCGGCCCGCCGGCCTGATCCCATCGCCCGCCTCACCCCATCGCCGGCTTGCCGGCCTCACCCATCGTCCACGCCGACTTCGCACCACGGCTGGGAAGCCAGCCTCGAAATGCAGGGAGTACGACATGATCGCCGGACTGTCCAAGACCCAGGCCCTGATCGCCGGCGTGGTCGCCGCGGTCCTGGTGGTCGCGGGGGTGCTGCTGGTGGTCCTGCGCGGCGACGGCAAGAGCACTACCGCCGCACCGGTCAGCCGGTCCTCGACCATCAGCTCGGCGACGCCGCCGGCTACCCCGACGCCGAGCCCCACCCCGACTGTCAAGCCGCCGGCCCCGCCGTCGGTCAATCCGCTGACCGGCGTCGGCAAGCCGCCGTCCGGTCCGGTGCTGGCGGTCAAGATCGACGACACCGCCAACGGCCGCCCGTCCCGGGGCCTGGACCAGGCCGACGTGGTCTACATCGAGCAGGCCGAAGGCGGCCTGACCCGGCTGCTCGCGGTGTTCGGCACCCACAAGCCGGTGGTCGAGCCGGTTCGCAGCGTTCGGGCCAGCGACGCCGAGCTGCTCAGCCAGTACGGCGCCATCGCGCTGGTCGCCTCCGGCGGCGGTGGCGACTCGCTGTTGGTGCTGGACCGCTCACGGGTCCGGGGCGTGATCTACGCCCGGGGCGGCCCGGGCTTCTCCCGCGACGCCAACCGGTTCGCGCCCTACAACCTGCAGGCCGACCTCGGCCGGATCTCGGCCTCGGTGCACACCGCCGGCTCCCGCAACGTCGGCTTCGGTTGGGCCGCGTCCGGTCCGCGGGTCAAGGCCGCACCGGCCACCGCCGGGGTGCGCACCGTGGTCGGCAGCACCCCGGTCACCTTCGACTGGGAGCCGACCATCGGCAAGTACGCCCGGACGATCGGCGGCGCGCACCTGCACGGAGCGGATGGATCCCTGATGGCCACCCCCAACGTGCTGGTCCAGCTCTGCGACGTCTCGGTCAACCCGGCCGATGTCGACGTGATGGGCAACCCGTCGCAGTACACCCACTCGGTGGGCTCTGGACGGGTGGTGCTGTTCCGCAACGGCCACCGGATCGAGGGCAAGTGGTCCCGGGCCTCGGCCGGGGCGCCGACCACCTTCACCGACCTCAAGGGCAAGCCGCTGCTGCTGGCCCCGGGCGGTGCCTACGTGGTGCTGGCGGCGAAGTCCGCGCCCGTCTAGGCCGGCCGGCTCGGACGGGGGCGACTCGTGCCCGGGTCGAGGCGGCCCGCCGGCGGCAGTGATGTTGGCCCGGGGGTGGCCGGCAGCGTCCGGTCCGGCCGTAGAATGCAGCCATGACCTCTCAGCCCGCCAGCACTGACAGCACGCCGTCCTCGCCCACCCCCGCGGGCAGCACCGTGGGTACCGCCCGCGTCAAGCGCGGCATGGCGGAGATGCTCAAGGGCGGCGTCATCATGGACGTGGTGACCGCCGAGCAGGCCAAGATCGCCGAGGACGCCGGAGCGGTGGCGGTGATGGCCCTGGAGCGGGTGCCGGCCGACATCCGCGCCCAGGGCGGGGTGTCGCGGATGAGCGACCCGGACATGATCGACTCCATCATCAGCGCGGTCTCGATCCCGGTGATGGCCAAGGCCCGGATCGGCCACTTCGTCGAGGCGCAGGTGCTGCAGGCGCTCGGCGTGGACTACATCGACGAGTCCGAGGTGCTGACCCCGGCCGACTACGCCAACCACATCGACAAGTGGCAGTTCACCGTGCCGTTCGTGTGCGGTGCCACCAACCTGGGTGAGGCGCTGCGCCGGATCACCGAGGGCGCGGCGATGATCCGGTCCAAGGGAGAGGCCGGCACCGGCGACGTCTCCAACGCGACCACTCACATGCGCAAGATCGGCGGTGAGCTCCGCCGGCTGACCTCGCTGTCGCCCGATGAGCTGTTCGTGGCTGCCAAGGAGCTGCAGGCCCCGTACGAGCTGGTCGCCGAGGTGGCCAAGAACGGCAAGCTGCCGGTGGTGCTGTTCACCGCGGGCGGCATCGCCACCCCGGCCGACGCGGCCATGATGATGCAGCTCGGCGCCGAGGGCGTGTTCGTCGGCTCGGGCATCTTCAAGTCCGGCAACCCCGCCCAGCGCGCCGAGGCGATCGTCAAGGCCACCACCTTCTTCGACGACCCGGACGTGCTGGCCAAGGTCTCGCGTGGTCTGGGCGAGGCCATGGTGGGTATCAACGTCGAAGAGATCCCGCAGCCGCACCGGCTCGCCGAGCGTGGCTGGTAGCACCGCTCCTCACCCAGTACAGCGCCCGCATAGACCAACCCCGGCGTCGGATTCGTATCCGATTCGAACGTCTGGCGCGCGGATCGGAAACGAAACCTTCGTCGAGCCCCTAGGAGGCCACAATGTGCCGCAGCATCCAGACGTTGCGTCCGCCGTACGTCGAGCACGTCACCTCCGACGACATGCACGCTGCTGCGCTGCAATACGTCCGCAAGATCTCGGGGATGCGCGCGCCGTCGAAGGCGAACATCGAGGCTTTCGAATCCGCGGTCGCGGCGGTCACCGAGGCCACCCAGCAACTGCTGGACCAGCTCGTGGTGAAGCCGTCGACGTCCAAGAACGGCAAGGAGTTCGCCAACCACACCGCGCACGCCCGGGCCCGTGCCGAGCGCGATCACGAGAAGGCGCACGCTGAGGGACGGGCGCACAGCCACTGATGAAGATTGGCGTCCTGGCGCTGCAGGGTGACGTCCGCGAGCACCTGGCCGCGCTGCGCGAGGTGGGTGCCGAGGCGCTGCCGGTCCGGCGGCTGTCCGAACTCGAGGCGGTGGACGGCCTGGTGATACCGGGTGGCGAGTCGACCACCATCGTCAAACTCGCCCGGTCCTTCGAGCTGTTCGAACCGCTGCACAAGCGGATCGCCGAGGGAATGCCGACCTACGGCTCGTGTGCCGGGATGATCCTGCTGGCCGATCGGATCCTGGGCGGTACCGCCGATCAGGAGACCTTCGGCGGCATCGACATGACGGTCCGGCGCAACGCCTTCGGCCGCCAGGTGGAGTCCTTCGAGGAGCCGGTGCCGATCGAGGGCGTGCCGGGCGGCCCGGTGACCGCGGTGTTCATCCGGGCGCCCTGGGTGGAGGAGGTCGGCCCGGCCGCGCAGGTGCTCGCCCGGGTGGAGTCCGGACCCGCGACCGGTAGGATCGTCGGGATTCGCCAGCAGCACCTGCTGGCCACGTCGTTCCACCCCGAGCTCACCGGTGACGCGCGCGTGCACGGGTACTTTCTGAACATGGTGCGCGAGGCATTGAGCGACGACGGGCTCTCGCGCGCGAAGAGCGAAGGTGATCAGTGAGCGAGCATCGCAGGCGCCCCGCGCCGAGGAGCGCAGCGAAGCGGGCGATGAGCGCTCGCGCGAAGAGCGAAGGTGACAGATGAGCGGCCATTCCAAGTGGGCTACCACGAAGCACAAGAAGGCTGTCGTAGACGCCAAGCGCGGCAAGATGTTCGCCAAGCTGATCAAGAACATCGAGGTCGCGGCCCGCACCGGCGGCGGTGACCCGAACGGCAACCCGACGCTGTACGACGCCATCCAGAAGGCCCGCAAGACCTCGGTGCCACTGGACAACATCGAGCGGGCGGTCAAGCGCGGCTCGGGCGCCGAAGCCGGCGGGGCCGACTGGCAGACCATCATGTACGAGGGCTACGGCCCGTCCGGGGTGGCGGTGCTGATCGAGTGCCTGACCGACAACCGCAACCGGGCGGCCGGCGAGGTGCGGATCGCGATGACCCGCAACGGCGGCAACATGGCCGACCCGGGCTCGGTGGCCTACCTGTTCAGCCGCAAGGGCGTGGTGATCGTGCCGAAGAAGGACGTCACCGAGGACGACGTGCTGGCCGCGGTGCTGGAGGCCGGCGCCGAGGAGGTCAACGACCTGGGCGACGAGTTCGAGGTGATCAGCGAGGCGACCGATCTGGTGGCGGTGCGGACCGCTCTGCAGGATGCCGGCATCGACTACGACTCGGCCGACTCGTCCTTCCTGCCCAGCGTCCAGGTGCAATTGGACGAGGAGGGCGCGCGCAAGGTCTTTAAGCTGATCGACGCCCTCGAGGACTCCGACGACGTGCAGAACGTCTACGCGAACTTCGACGTCTCCGACGACGTGCTGGCAGCCGTCGGCTAGGGCTGCCGGGTGCGGCAGTCGAGCGCCGCGCCTCAGCGGTCCCCGGCGCGGGCTGCCGCGGGCCGCCCGCGCCGGGGACCAGGCCGCTAGACGCCGGCCAGTTCTCGGTTGCCGTCCGGCCCGGCCGGGCCCTGATCGGCGGAGTCGGGGGGCTCGATCGAGACCTGCGGGGTGATCCGGTCCAGCCAGCGGGGGAAGTACCAGTTGGCGTTGCCGAGCAGGTGCATCAGCGACGGCACCAGGACGGTTCGCACCACGAAGGCGTCCAGGAAGACCGCCGAGGCCAACCCGATACCGAACAGCTTGATCACCCGGGCATCGCCCAGGATGAAGCCACCGAAGACGGCGATCATGATGATCGCGGCCGCGGTGATGATCCCGCCGGTCTCGCCCTGGCCGACGGTGATCGAGCGCCGGTTGTCGCGGGTGTGCAGCCACTCCTCGTGCATCCGGCTGACCAGGAACACCTGGTAGTCCATCGACAGCCCGAACAGGATCGCGAAGAACATCACCGGGATGAAGGCCTCGATCGGGCCGCCGCCGCCGATGCCGAGCGCCTCGGACAGCCAGCCCCACTGGAAGATCGCCACGATCACGCCGAACGACGCCCCCGCCGCGAGCAGGTTCATCACTGCCGCGGTCAGCGGGATCACCACGCTGCGGAAGGCGACCAGCAGCAGCAGGAACGACAGCCCGATCACCGCGATGAAGAACACCGGCATCTTGGCCGAGAGCACCTTGGCGAAGTCGACGAAGATCGCGGTGACGCCGTAGACGTAGATGTGGTTGTCGGTACCGGCGTACAGCGGCGGCAGCACGGTGCTGCGCAGGTTCTTCACCAGGTCGGTGGTCTTGGCATCCTGCGGCGAAGTGCTCGACTTGAAGGTGACCAGGGCGATGCTCTTGCCGACCGGGAAGGCCCGCACGCTGGCCGGCGCGACGTCGGCGACGCCGCGCAGCCGCTCGCTGACCTGGCCCAGATACTGCTGGTCGGTGGCTTGCGGGCCGCTGATCACCAGTTGCAGCCCCGAGTTATAGCCGGGGCCGAAGCCCTGCGCGATCAGGTCGTAACCCTTGCGGGTGGTGGAGGCCTGCGGATCGTTGCCCTGGTCGGAGGAGCCGAGCCGGATCGAGAAGAACGGCACCGCCAGCACAGCCAGCAGGGCCAGCGCCGCGGCGCCCACGGCCAGCTTGCGCCGCTCCACCAGGTGCGACCAGCGGTACCAGAAGTCCCGGTGTTCGCTCAGGTCGAAGGTGCCGGCCCGGACCTCACGGCGCTGCCGCCGGGGCAGCACCTTCAGACCCAGGAAGCTGAGCAGCGCGGGCAGCAGGGTGAGCGAGGCCAGCATGGTCAGCCCGACGCCGATGGCGGTGCCGAGCGACACCCCGTACAGGAAGCTGACACCCAGCGCCCACAGGCCCAGCAGGGCGATGCACACGGTGATGCCGGCGAACAGCACGGCACGTCCGGAGGTGTTGAGCGCCACCACGATCGAGTCCTCGACGCCCATGCCGCGCATCAGGTTGCGCCGGTGCCGGGTGACGATGAACAGCGCATAGTCCACGCCGACGCCGAGGATCATCAGCAACGCCAACTGGTTGGCGAAGGTGGCCACCGACATCAGGTGCGACAGCAGGCCGATCAGGGCCAGCCCGCTGCCCATCGCGGCGATCGCGCTGACCAGCGGCAGCACTGTCGCCCCCACGGTGCGAAACACCAGGAACAGGATGATCAGGGCGGCCAGGAAACCGATCACCTCCGGCGGGACGCCCCCGCTCGGCTCCGACAAGACCTGAAAGGCGTTGCCGGTGAACTCGACCTGCAGCTGGTCGGAGTTCAATGGCTTGAGGGCATCGTGCACGCCGGTGATCTGGGCGATGGTGGGCTGCTGCTCGGCCCAGTTCAGGTCCACCACGGCGATGGTCTTGTCCTTGCTCACCTGGGCGGCCGCGGCGGCCGGATCACCGCCGCCCTGGGCGGCTGCGCCGCAGGAGATCGGGCCGTACGGCGAGGTGGCCGTGGCGAGCCCGAAGCCGCCGGTGCACAGCTTCTGCAGGGCCGGCTGCACCTGCCCGGCGTAGTCGGCGATCCCGCCGCTCAGGGCATGCAGCACCACGGTGCCGCTGGCGCCGTTCTGGCTGTCCAGGCCCGCGTTGGACAGCAGTTGGGCCACCGTCTGGGTCTCGGTGTGCGGCAGTTTGAAGTCGTCGCGGTAGTCCGAGCCGCCGAGGCCGCCGAGCAGCGCCTGCAGCGCCACGATGAACAGGATCCAGCCCGCCACCACCAACCAACGTCGGCGTACCGCGAACCGAGCGAGTGCCTGCATGGATGCCCCCCCGTACTTTCGAACCTGTGCTGACGTGCTGGTGGAACCGGATCGTCGTTAGCTTGCCCGGTGGGTGTGACAGAACCGTGTCGCTCTCAGGACGTCTACAGCAACGCGTCCCACCGACCGCCGGCCAGCACCTGGCGCTACCCGCCGCACCTTACTGACTACCGGTGTCAGGAGCGGGCTGCCACCTGCCCAGATACCCGGCTGTGATCAGGCGCTCTGCCAGAACCGCAGCAGTTCCAGGCCGACCTGCCCGACCAGGCTGGGCAGTCCGGACAGCTCGAACAGCCAGTAGATGGCCCGGAAGAATGCCTGGTTGATCGAGGAGATCTGCAGCAGCGCGAAGATCGCCAGCATGCCGAACGGCTTGAACTGCTCGGCCGACTGCCGGAACTGCGGGTCCAGGTAGGGCTCGATCGCGCCGTAGCCGTCCAGGCCGGGGACCGGCAGCAGGTTCAGCACCGAGGCCATCACCTGCAGCAGCGCCAGCCCCGCCACCGCGTACCAGAAGATGCCGTGCGCGCTGTGCAGCCCGACCCTGCGCACCAGGACCAGCAGCACCACCGCGAACCCGATGTTGACCGCCGGGCCCGACAGCGACACCAGCGCCCGCTGGGCATTGGTGCGGAACCGGTGCGGATGCAGGTACACCGCACCGCCGGGCAGCCCGATGCCGCCGATCGCGATGAACAGCACCGGCAGCAGGATCGACAGCACCGGATGGCTGTACTTCAGCGGGTTCAGGCTCAGGTAGCCGCGGGCCTCGACCTCGTGGTCGCCGAACCGCCAGGCCAGGAAGGCATGGGCGAACTCGTGCACGCAGACGGTCACCACCCAGCCGGCGAGGATGAAGACGAAGACGCCCACCCGGGCGGTCCGGGTGGCTTCGGTGGCCTGCCACGCCAGGTAGCCACCGGCCACGGCCAGCGCGAGCACCGCGAGGAAGATCGGGCTCGGCCGGACTCCGGCACGCGGTGATCGGCGAAAAGGCAGGGTCATGGTGCGGCAGTCTAGGCAGTCGGCCCGTGCACCGGCGCCTGCCGCGTGTCTGGGGCGGCCCTGTCGGTCCACGCCGGTAAGGTGTCGAACGCTCGTTCGATTGGTTCGAGCGACGAGACAGTTCTGGGGTGAGGCCGCTTATGCGGGTGCTCGGTGTGGATCCGGGCCTGACCAGGTGCGGCATCGGAGTGGTGCAGGGCAGCGCCGGCCGAGCGCTGTCGCTGGTGCACGTCGAGGTGGTCCGGACGCCGGCCGAGGATCCGCTGGCGGCCCGGTTGCTGAGCCTGGCCGATGCGCTGGCCGCCGTGGTCGGCGCCTACCGTCCCGATGTGGTGGTCGTCGAGCGGGTGTTCGCCCAGCACAACGTCCGGACGGTGACCGGCACCGCGCAGGCGGCCGGCCTGGCGATGGTGGCAGCCGCCCGGCACGGCATCGCGGTGCATCTGCACACCCCGTCCGAGGTCAAGGCCGCGATCACCGGCTCGGGCACCGCGGACAAGGCCCAGGTCACCGCGATGGTCACCCGGATCCTCAAACTGGACGCCGCCCCCCGGCCGGCCGACGCCGCCGACGCGCTGGCGCTGGCGATCTGCCACCTCTGGCGCGGCGCCGCCCAGGCCCGGCTGGAGGACGCCCTGGCCCGGAGCCGGGCCGCCCGCCCCGCCGCAGCCCCCCGATCGACCGTCGCCACCCGGACCCCGGCCGGCCGAGCACCGTTGGGAGTACGCCGATGATCGCCAGCGTGCACGGCCGGGTCGCGGCCCTCGGTCCGGACGGCGCGGTCGTCGAAGTCGGCGGCGTGGGCATCGCGGTCTCCTGCTCACCGGCCACGCTGGCCCGGCTGCGGGTCGGCGAGAGCGCCCGGCTGGCCACCAGCCTGGTGGTGCGCGAGGACTCGCTGACCCTGTACGGCTTCGCCGACGACGACGAGCGCGGCCTGTTCGAGCTGCTGCAGACCGCCAACGGCGTGGGACCCAAGCTGGCCCAGACCATCCTCGGGGTGCACCCCCCGCGCGAGGTGCGCCGGGCGATCGCCACCAGCGACTTCGCCACCCTGGTGAAAGTGCCCGGCATCGGCCGCAAGGGCGCGGAGAAGATCGTCATCGAACTGCGGGACCGGATCGGGTCCATCAGCGGCCCGGACGGCGCCGGCGAGCTGGCCGGTGTCACCGCGATCGCGCCGTGGAAGGATCAGGTGCTGCATGCCCTGGCCGGCCTCGGCTTCACCGGCAAGGAGGCCGCCGAGGCGGTGGACCTGGTAGCCGCCGAGTCCTCCGACAACCCCGAGGTGGCGATCATCCTGCGCCGCGCCATCCAGCTGCTCGGCCGGACCCGATGAGCCGGTCCGATGAGCCGGTCCCGATGAGCGGCGAGAGAATGCGGCGATGAGCAGCCCCGTGGAGCGCGACGTGGTCTCGCCGTTCCCCGCGGTCGACGAGACCGAGCTGGAGGCCAGCCTGCGGCCCCGCAAGCTCGCCGAGTTCGTCGGCCAGCCCAAGGTGCGCGAGCAGTTGCAGGTGGTGCTGGAGGGCGCGCTGCGACGCAACCGGACGCCCGACCACGTGCTGCTGTCCGGGCCGCCCGGGCTGGGCAAGACCAGCCTGGCCATGATCATCGCCGCCGAACTGGGCGCGCCGTTCCGGCTGACCTCCGGGCCGGCCATCGAGCGGGCCGGCGACCTGGCCGCGCTGCTGACCAGCCTGGGCGAGGGCGAGGTGCTGTTCATCGACGAGATCCACCGGATCGCCCGGCCCGCCGAGGAACTGCTCTACATGGCGATGGAGGACTTCCGGGTCGACGTGATGGTCGGCAAGGGCCCCGGCGCGACCGCCATCCCGCTGGAACTGGCCCCGTTCACCCTGGTCGGGGCCACCACCCGGGCCGGCCTGCTCACCGGCCCGCTGCGCGACCGGTTCGGCTTCACCGGGCATATGGACTTCTACGAGGTGTCCGAACTCGAGCAGGTGCTGGTGCGGTCCGCCCAGCTGCTGGATGTCCGGCTGACCCCGCCGGGTGCCACCGAGATCGCCGGCCGGTCGCGGGGGACGCCGCGGATCGCCAACCGGCAGCTGCGCCGGGTCCGGGACTTCGCCGAGGTGCGCGCCGACGGGGTGATCACCCGCGACGTCGCCAAGTCCGCTCTGGAGGTCTACGACGTCGACGAACTCGGGCTCGACCGGCTGGACCGGGCGGTGCTGTTGGCGCTGACCCGCAGCTTCGGTGGCGGCCCGGTCGGGGTTTCGACGCTCGCGGTGGCGGTCGGGGAGG
>JAVEEO010000524.1 GCA_030840415.1 Pseudonocardiales bacterium
GTCCAGTGCCGGGAGTGCCCGGCCATCGACACCCACAGCAGGCCGAAGGCGCTGGAGCTGTCGCCGATCGGCACCACCAACGACGCGCTGGCGCCGATCGCCTGGGCCAGGCCGAACGAGTTCCGCCCGGCGGTGGTCGGCTCGTAGGTGCGGTGGTCGTCGATGGTGATGATGTGCGCGGACTCCCAGAGCCGGTTGGCCAGCGACCTGGCCATCTCCAGCTGTTCGGGGCCGGCTTCGGGCAACGGCCGCAATGGCTCGCGCTGCCACTGCGCGGTCAGCCGCGGCACCCGCTCGTCTGCGAAGATCTGCAGCCAGACCCGGTCGACCTCCATCGCGTCGCCGAGACCGCGGACCAGCAGGTCGGCCATCTGGCTGCCACTGGTGGTGCGCCGGATCGTGGAGGCGATCAACCGGGTGCGCTGGCGGAACACCTCGGCGTCGCGATCGACGATCGCCTCGGCCCGGGCCCGGCGGCCCACCGCGTTGACCGCCCGGGCCAGCGCCCGGACCTCCGACGGGCCGTCCTGCTCGTTGGCCCGGGCGCCGAGGTCCCCGCGGTCCAGCCGACCGACCACCGTCCGCAGCGCGCGCAGCGGGCGGGTCAGGCCGGAGGCGATCCGGAAGGACAGGATCGCCGCGATCAACACCGACAGCGCGGTGGCCGCGATCAGCGCCGGGGCGGCCAGGTTGCCCAGCCGCTGGGAGTCCTCCCGCAGCCGGCGCCGGTTGCCCTCGAGGTTCGTGCCGACCTGGGTGTCGGCCCTGCGGAACCGGTCGAACAGCGCCTTGGAACCCTGCTGCTGGTAGACCTCCGTCGCGTTCGTCGGCCGGGGTCCGGTCGCGATCGGATCGGCGTAGCTGGTCAGCCATTGCTTGGCCAGCGCCCGCTCCTGGGACAGCGTCGCGTCGAGGTCGTGCTCGTCGATGGCGTGCAGGTAATTGGCGGTGTCGTCCAGGGCCGGCAGGATCTTGCTGCGGCCGGTGAGGTACGGCTGCAGGAAGTCGCGGTTGCCGGTGATCAGGTAGCCGCGGACGCTGGTCTCGGCATCCAGCATCAGGGTCAGCGCCGCGGCGTGCCGCTCGCCGGCCGGGCCGTAGCCCTTGACCAGGTCCGACACCTGCCCGGTGGCCACGTGCAGGGCCAGCACGCCGGCGGTGCCGACCGCGACCAACAGGAGCAGCAACATCAGCACGAGCCGGCGCAGCCGGGTGCCGACAGCGTCCCGCGTGTCGGCAGGGACTGCGCTATTGGTCACGCGGGCGTCCGGCCGATCACCGCGTTCACCCTTGCCACCAGGTCCCGGGGGCTGAACGGTTTGACAATGTAATCGGCGGCGCCGACGGCGAAACCCGAGTCGATGTCGAATTCCTGGCTCTTGGCCGTCAGCAGGATGACCGGGATCGAGCGGGTCCGGGGATCCTTCTGCAACCGGGTGAGGATCTCGATGCCGGAGATCCCCGGCATCATCACGTCCAGCAGGGCGACGTCGGGTTGGTGCTCGTTCGCCGCTGCCAGCGCCGCCGGGCCGTTGCTGAACGAGAGCACCTGGTAACCGGAGGCGCTCAGCTTTGCGGTCACCAGTTCGCGGATATCGCGATCGTCCTCGGCGATCAGCGCGACCGGAAGCTGGTTGTCAGGTGTCGGCTCGTTCGTCATGGCGGTGAGCCCTTCTGCACTGTGCGCGCTGCCTGGTTGTTCTGGCCCCCGTCAGACCTAGCTAAATCATCTCGCGGATAGCTGTGGACGCAAGCCGCAACGCAGTTGGACATGCACGGCAAATCTGTGCCCTTCGCCGGAAAGATCGATTCCGATGGCCTGGCTGGCCCGGCGCAACCGGTACCGAACGGTAGTCGGATGCAGGTGCATCTGGCTGGCCACCAGGCCGACGTCCGAACCGGATTCGAGGTAGTTCAGCAGCGTCCGGGCCCCGTTGGGGTCGGCGGAGATCATCTGCTCGATCCGCGGATCGAGCAGATGTGGTTGTTCGGCAAGGCAATTCTCGATCGCACTGCTCAACAGTCGGGGCCGGACGGAGTCGAAGGAAACCACCGGGCCGGTTTCGCCGACACCGAGCGCCAGCTCGGCGCCGCGCCGGGAACTGCCGGCCTCGGCCACCGAATCGACCACCGGGCCGATCGCCGCACGCGCTGCCGGGTCCAGGTGGCGACGGGCCGCGGCCATTGCCCTGCGCAGCATCGCCGTGGCCGAGGTCACGGTGTCCAGCGACGGCAGCAGCAGGTAGATCCGGCCGTCCAGCTGCTCCACCAGCGCGCCGCGCCGGTAGGCGGCGGCGTGCACGGTGACGATGGCGGCCAGCTCGTCCAGGCGGGATTCGGTCGCGGCGAGGTCGCCGGTGCCCGGGCCGGCTTCGACGACGGCTACCGCGCAGGGCTGCCCGGCTGCCCGGCCGAGCCGGGCCGGCACGCCGTCCGCCGGGTCGCCCGCCGGGCCCAGCAGGGCGGCGAGTTCGGACCGGGCCGGCCGCCGGCCACGCGAGACCAGCTGGGCGGCGGTGAGCCGGGCCGCCCCGAGGAGCGTCTGCTCGGCGTGCGGCTCGAAGTCGCCGCTGCCCTGCTGCAGCCAGATGGTGGCCAGCTGCCGGTCGCCGGCGAACACCCCGACCGCCAGCCGGCGGCGCACGCCTGACGCCGGGTGCTCGGCGATCTCGACCACCTCCTCCGACGAGCTGAGCCGGTCATAGACCCCCCATTCGCGCAGCAGCGCCAGGTACTGGGCCGGCCCGCTGCGGCCCAGGATGGACAGCCGGCGCAGCTCGTCGACCTCGTCACTGGAGCGCGAGTAGGCCAGCACCCGGGCCGAGGTGTCCTCGATGGTCACCAGGCCACCGGTCAGGGTGGCGATGGTCTGGGCCAGCTCGGCCAGCTCGTCATCGGCCCGGATGGCCGGTGGCCTCAGCCGGTGCAGCAGCTGCCGGTGCAGCTCGTTCCAGCTGTGGCCAGCGTCCAGCCACTCCAGCCGGACCCGCTCAGCGGCCGCGAGCTGGTCCAAATCGGCCTGATCGGCCTGATCAGCCTGGTCGGCCTGGTCGGTCTGGTCGAAGTCGGCAGCCTGGTCGAAGTCGGCAGCCTGGTCGAAGTCGGCCTGGTCGGCTCGGTCGGCGGCGGCTGCCTGCCGGCCACCGGCCGGCCGGCGCAGCAGCACTCCGG
>JAVEEO010000369.1 GCA_030840415.1 Pseudonocardiales bacterium
CTGCTTCGGCGACACCCCGGGGGTACACCTGCAGGTGCTGATCGGGCAGTTGGTCAACCTGGTCAAGGACGGCCAGCCGGTGCGGATGGGCAAGCGGGCCGGCAACGTGATCACCCTGGAGGACCTCGTCGACGCGGTCGGGGTGGACGCCGCCCGCTACCAGCTGACCAGGTCGTCGGCGGACTCCACGCTCGACATCGACCTCGACCTGCTGACCCGGGCGACCAACGAGAACCCGGTGCACTACGTGCAGTACGCCCACGCCCGCACCGTGAACGTGATGAAGAACGCCGCGGCCGTCGGGATGTCCCTCGACGTCTTCGAGCCCAACCTGCTGACCCACGAGACCGAGACGGCCCTGCTCACCTCGCTCGGCGAGTTCAGCCGGGTGGTCGCCCAGGCTGCCGAGCTGCGCGAGCCGCACCGGGTCGCCCGCTACCTCGAGGCGCTGGCGGGGGAGTTCCACCGCTGGTACGACACCTGCCGGGTGCTGCCCAAGGGCGAGGAAGAGATCACCGACGTCAACCGGACCCGGCTCTGGCTCGATGCCGCCACCAGGACGGTGCTGGCCAACGGCCTGGCCCTGCTCGGGGTGTCGGCCCCCGAGCGCAAGTAGGACGGCCAGCACCGGTGAGCCACTCAGCCCACCCGGCCGGTCCGAGCCACGGCTACCCGCTGCCCAGCGTCGAGCCGATGGCCCCGCCCGACCTGACAGTGCTCAACCGGCGGGTCTGGTCGGCCAACGTCGAGCGCCGGGCCGGTGAACTGACCGTCGCCGGCCTGCCCGTCACCGCGCTGGCCGCCGAGCACGGCACCCCGGCCTTCGTCCTGGACACCGACGACCTGCGCGGGCGGGCCGGCGCCTACGTGGAAGCCTTCGAGGGCGGTGACGTCTACTACGCGGGAAAGGCGTTCCTGTGCACGGCGGTGGCCGCGCTGCTCGCCGAGGAGGGCCTGGGCATCGACGTGTGCACCGCCGGCGAGTTGGCGATCGCGCTGCGGGCCGGCGTCGACCCCGAGCGGCTGGCCCTGCACGGCAACAACAAGTCGGTCGCCGAGCTGCGGCTGGCGCTGGAGGCCGGGGTCGGCCGGATCGTGCTGGACAGCCAGGTCGAGATCGACCGGCTCGCCGAGCTGGCCGCCGAGACCGGCGTGCGGCCCAAAGTGCTGATCCGGGTGACCGTCGGCGTCGAGGCGCACACCCACGCCTTCATCGCCACCGCCCACGAGGACCAGAAGTTCGGCTTCTCACTCGCCAGCGGGCAGGCGGCGGACGCGGTGGCCCGGGTGCTGAGCCACTCGGCGCTGCGGCTGGTCGGGCTGCACTCCCATATCGGCTCGCAGATCTTCGACACCAGCGGCTTCGAGGTGGCCGCGCACCGGGTGGTCGGCCTGCTCGCCCAGATCCGGGACGAGCACGGCATCGAACTGCCCGAGATCGACCTCGGCGGCGGCCAGGGCATCGCCTACGTCGAAGGCGACGATCCGCAGCCGGCCGCCGACGTCGCCGCCCGGCTGCACGAGATCGTCCGGCGCGAGTGCGCCCTGGCCGGGTTGGCGGTGCCGCGGCTGTCGGTCGAGCCGGGCCGGGCGATCATCGGCCCGTCGATGCTCACCCTGTACGAGGTCGGCACCGTCAAGCCGATCGAGCTCGACGGCGGCCTGGTGCGCAACTACGTCTCGGTCGACGGCGGGATGAGCGACAACATCCGCACCGCGCTCTACGACGCCGACTACACCGTGGTGCTGGCCAACCGGCTCAGCGACGCCGCGGCACAGCTGTCCCGGGTGGTCGGCAAGCACTGCGAGAGCGGCGACATCGTGGTGCGCGACTGCTGGCTGCCGGCCGACGTGGCCCCGGGCGACCTGCTGGCGGTCGCCGCGACCGGCGCCTACTGCTATGCGATGGCCAGCAACTACAACCGCATCCCGCGCCCGCCGGTGGTGGCGGTGGGCACCGCGCGGGCTGGTGGGACCGTCTCAGCTGGGTCGGCCGCCTCGGCTGGGCCGACCGCCTCGGCTGGGCCGACCGCCTCGGCTGGGCCGGCCGCCTCGGCTGAAGTGATCGTGCGCCGGGAGACCCTGGAGCAGCTGATGGCCAACGACGTCGGCTGGAACGGCGCCGCCCAGCGTCTGCCGGGCGCCGCCCGGGTGGTCGGGTGAGCCGGGCCCGGCCGATCCGGCTGGCCCTGCTCGGCTGCGGCGTGGTGGGCACCGCGGTGGCCCGGCTGCTGGACGAGCAGTCCGCCGAGCTGGCCGCCCGGGTCGGCGCGCCGCTGGAGCTGGCCGGCATCGCGGTCCGCCGGCCGAACCGGCATCCCGGCATCGACCCGGCCCTGCTGACCACCGACGCCGGCGCGCTGGTGGCCCGCGACGACATCGACATCGTGGTCGAGGTGATCGGCGGCATCGAGCCGGCCCGCACCCTGTTGCTGAGCGCCCTGGGATCGGGCAAGAGCGTGATCAGCGCGAACAAGGCACTGCTGGCCGAGGACGGCGCCACCCTGCACGCCGCCGCGAGCGCCCACGGCGTGGATCTCTACTACGAGGCGGCGGTGGCCGGGGCGATCCCGCTGCTGCGGCCGCTGCGCGAGTCGCTCGCCGGCGACCGGATCACCAGGGTGATCGGCATCGTCAACGGCACCACCAACTTCATCCTGTCCCGGATGGCCGCCAGCGGCGCCGGATTCTCCGAGGCGCTTGCCGAGGCCACCGCGCTCGGCTATGCCGAGGCCGACCCGAGTGCCGACGTGGACGGTTTCGACGCCGCCGCGAAGGCCGCGATCCTGGCCGGCCTGGCCTTCCACACCCGGATCACCGCGGCCGACGTGCACCGGGAGGGCATCAGCGAGGTCAGCGCAGCGGACGTGGCCAGTGCCGCCGCGATGGACTGCACGGTCAAGCTGCTGGCGATCTGCGAGCGCGGCGGGACCGGTGCGGGGGAGTCGGTCGCGGTGCGGGTGCATCCGGCGATGATCCCCACCTCGCACCCGCTGGCCGGGGTCGGCGACGCCTTCAACGCCGTCTACGTCGAGGCCGAGGCCGCCGGTTCGCTGATGTTCTACGGCCGCGGCGCCGGCGGCGAGCCGACCGCCAGCGCGGTGCTCGGCGACCTGGTGGCGGTGGCCCGCAACCGGCTCAGCGGCAGCCGCGGGGCGGGTGAGAGTGCCTACGCCGACCTGGCGGTCCAGCCGATCGGCGAGGTGCGGACCCGCTACCACGTCGCCCTCGACGTCGCCGACCGTCCCGGCGTGCTGGCCTCGGTGGCCGGCGCGTTCGCCGACAACGGGGTGAGCATCCAGACGGTCCGCCAGGAGGGCCGCGGCGACGCCGCGACCCTGGTGCTGGTCACTCACGTCGCGCCGGACGCCGCGCTCGCCGCCACCGTGCACCGACTGGCCGCTTACGATTTCATTCGCCGGGTACGCAGCGTGATGCGCGTCGAGGGCCTGCCCCCGGACTGAGTAGCAGCCGAGGCGGGCTCGAAAGCGGCTACAGCGGCAGGAGATCGACAGAGATGGCCGGACGGCACTACACCAGCGGCCCGCTGGCCAGCGCGTGGCCCGGGCTCATCGAGGCCTACCGTGAGCGGCTGCCGGTGACCCCCGGGACGCCGGTGATCACCCTGTACGAGGGGGGTACCCCGCTGGTCCCGGCGCCGAGGCTGTCGGCACTGGTCGATGCCGAGGTCTATCTCAAGGTCGAGGGCGCCAACCCGACCGGCTCGTTCAAGGACCGCGGCATGACGGTGGCCATCTCCAAGGCCGCCGAGTCAGGTGCCAAGGCGGTGATCTGCGCCTCGACCGGCAACACCTCGGCCTCGGCGGCCGCCTACGCGGTGCGGGCCGGGATGGTGTGCGCGGTGCTGGTGCCGCAGGGCAAGATCGCGTTGGGCAAGATGGCCCAGGCGCTGGTGCACGGCGCCCGGTTGCTGCAGGTGGACGGCAACTTCGACGACTGCCTGGAGCTGGCCCGCAAGCTGGCCGTCGACTACCCGGTGGCCCTGGTCAACTCGGTCAACCCGGACCGGATCGAGGGGCAGAAGACCGCCGCGTTCGAGATCTGCGACCTGCTGGGGCGGGCGCCCGACATCCACTGCATCCCGGTCGGCAATGCCGGCAACATCACCGCCTACTGGCGTGGCTTCCGCGAGTTTCAGGGTAGGTCCGCCGGCAGGTGCCCACGGATGCACGGCGCCCAGGCGAAAGGCGCAGCCCCACTCGTGAGTGGGAAAGCGGTGGCGCGGCCCCAGACAGTTGCGTCCGCGATACGCATTGGGAACCCGGCGTCGTGGTCGAGTGCCATCGCCGCCCGCGATGAATCCGGCGGATCGATCGAGGCGGTCAGCGACGAGGAGATTCTGTCGGCCCACCGGCGCCTTTCCGCCGAAGAGGGGCTGCTCGCCGAGCCGGCTTCCGCGGCAGGAGTTGCCCTGTTGGTCAAGAAGGTTGCCGCCGGCGAGGTTCAAGGCGCTGAGACGATCGTCTGCATCCTGACCGGGCAGGGTTTGAAGGACCCGAAAGCGATGACCCGGGGACTCGCGATGCCGCCCGCGGTCGAGCCGACGGTGGAAGCGCTCCG
>JAVEEO010000384.1 GCA_030840415.1 Pseudonocardiales bacterium
CACTGGCTGGACCAGCCGTACGCGATGGTGGCGGTCGGCGCGACCTGTGCCGACACCGACGAGCGCGCCGAGTACCTCGCCAAGCCGGGCTGGCTGTCGTTCCTGCGGCTGCGCAGCGGCGCACCGATTCGGCTGCCCAGCCCGGAGGAGGCCGCGGAGTACGAGTTCAGCCCGGTCGAGCAGGCCTTCGTCGAGCAGCGCAAGGCCGGCCAGGCGCTCGGCTCCCCCTCGACCGTGGCCGCCCAGCTCAGCGAGCTGCTCGGGCGAACCGGGGCCGACGAGCTGATGCTGACCAACCAGATCTATGAGCTCGACGACCGGCTCCGGTCCTACCAGCTGATCGCCGAGCTCAGCCAGCGGCCGACCCCCGACCCCGCCGGAGCGCTGCGCGTCGGCTCCTGACCCCAACCACCGGAGCGCTGCGCCCCGGCTCCACGACGCGATCGACCGGACGCCGTCGATCGCGTCGTAGCCGTCGCCGCACGGTTCAGTGATCATCGCCCTCGCACGTCCGGCCCTCGCACGTCCGGCCCTCGGAGTCGGCCCGGCCCTCGGAGTCGGCCCACAGCCGGTACATCGCCAACCGGTCGGCGTCGGTGTCGGGCGAGAACAGCAGGCCCGGCGGGCAGTCCAAGGCACGCTCGATAGCCACTGCCGTGCGCAGCGAGCAGCTGTTGCGCCGGCCTGTCACGAGATGGTTGACAGTGGAATGGCTGAGGCCGGCACTGCGGGCCAGTTGTCGCTCCGACACCCCCAAGAGGTCGATGTAGTCAGCGAGTGCTCGCCGGCTTCGTAGTTGCATGAATCCCCCGTTCGCCACAATGCATCCGGCACCGGCCGGATTCGGGCTCAAAATACCCGTAGCGTCTGACAACGTGTCAGATATCAGACACTATGGCCGCGCCGGGCACTTCACCGCGTACTGCAGCCAGGGGACGGCCCTCGATTCCAGCGGTCCGGCTAGTGACACCGGACGATTCGTCCACTGCGGCAGAACTCACCAGCAGGCGGAGATACCTGCCGACTCCCGGCGCGCCATCAGGTCCGAGGTGGCCCGGATGAGCAGCTCGTCCAAGCCCTCGCCCAGGCTGATCGAGACTCCCACGACGCAGACGATGCCCGCGCGGTCGAGCCGGGCGCGCACCCGCTCGGCGACGATGATGCCGGCCGCCGCCATGTCGACCTGGATCAGCGCCGCGACCTGGCGCGTTCCGTACCGGCCCACCGGGTCCGAGGGCCGCAGCACCCCGAGCAGGCACTGGGCGATAGCCACCTCGCTGTGCGGCTGTGCGGGATCGATCAGCACCAGCGCGACACAGCCGGGAGCCTCCTCAATGCTCCGGGTGGCCAGGGCCCGCCAGCCGGGCTCCAGGCCAGGGTCCACGCCGGCCTCGAAGGCGGGCTCGGTCCGGACCGACGCGCGCGGAACCGGTCGGCAGCCGGCCAGCATCAACGAACCCGAGATGCTGAAACCGGCCAGCAACGCCAGCAGTTCCAGCTGTGCGGCGATCATGGCGTCCAGCCGGGGCGGCCGACCGCCGGGCCGGAGGGACAGCAACGGTATCGGGAGGACCCGAGCTGTGCGGCCCGGCGGCAGGAACAGCTCGTCATGCCACCGCGCACCCCGCTTCCGGTAAAGATTCCGTGCGGTCTGTTTTTGAGGTGGACGACGGTACAGGATTCCCAATGGTCTGTCACTGTCGGCACTCTGGTGACAACCTATGACGCGCGGCGGGCCCGCCGGACCCTGCGAAACGACCGTCATCCGGCCTCGCCGACCGAGCATTCGCCGGGTGCCGGACCGCCGATCGGCTCGGCTGCAGCCGTCCTGGCCGGAGAGCGCCGGGACCGGGTCTCCCACTGATCGATGCGCCGGTCGCAGCCGATACTGTCTACATCATGTCTGCACGTATCGGATTCCCCGCAGGCCGCGGCGAGCCGCTGCTCACCGCCGGGCCGCGATGAGCGCGCTGTCGGAACTGCTCCAGGCCGAGAACTCCAAGGGCCTCAGCGCCCGGGCCATCTCGCAGGCCGCTCGCGGACTGGGTTTCACCCTCAACCACGACACCGCCGCGCGTTACCTGCGAGGTGAGCACGGCAAGCCGGACGAGGCGACCCTGCGGGCCTTCTCCGCCGTCCTGGGGACCTCGCTGGCAAAGCTGCGCCGGGCCGCGTCACTTCCTGCCGACGTAACCGAGCCCTACCGGCCACCGGCCGAGGCAGACCGGCTCAACCGTCGGCAGCGCCGGGCGGTGGACGAGGTCATCCGGGCCATGCTGCAGACTCCGGCGACCACGGAGCCGGTCACCGACCTGGACAGCCGTCGCGCCAGGCAATCGACACGCGGCAAGGCTGCCCGGCGCGGCGCCGCCGAGCCACCCGGGCGCTGAGCCCCGGTGAGTTGCCGGCTGCTCGTCCGCTCGGGCTGACGGGGCGGTCGGCGCAGCCGGCCGGCGGCTGCGGCATGGCGGGTGTCCGGCTGTCGCGGATCGCCGGATCTCCCACCGGAATTGCCCGG
>JAVEEO010000399.1 GCA_030840415.1 Pseudonocardiales bacterium
TGTCCCGAGACCGTCGGCAGGTAGAGCCCCAGCGGTACCGGTCGCGGCTACCCTGGGCGATCTGTTCGGTCGAAGTGCCTTTTAACCCCAGTGCCAGTTCCGCAACATGGTGAGTACCCCCTTCCCCAGTTTGAATACAGGCGCAAAATGACCCCTTATGCAATGGAGTGCTTTGCGCTTCTATCAGCGCTGAGTCTGACTTATTCGACCTCGCTGAGGCGAGTTGAACGATTGCGGCGCGCCGTTAGTCTCGACCGCCTTCCGGACATGATGGGCGTATGGACATTTGCCGGTGTCGCAGTACTCCCATTGCCACTGGTCGCCGTTATGGCGGTGGTTGCCTCGGCAGGCGAATGGCCATCCCGCAAGGTTCATCAAGGGGGCCGGCCGGCGAAGTACATCGTCAGCACCGCCGCCCTGGCGCTTGCCTGCGTCGCCGCGGCACTAGCCAGAAATCTGGCTCCAGGCCTGGTCGGGATTGCGCTGGCGCTGCCCACCTTCTGCCTGCTCAACCTTGCGCTCGTCGCAGCGCTGTACTGCTTAGAGGGAAAGGCGCACCTGCTGCGGATGTTCTGCGATCCGCACGCCCACCTGGTCGAGGTGGGCACCCAAGCGTTGGGTGCGGTGGTCGGCCTGGCAATGCTGCAGTGGCATCCGCTGCTCGCGACCGGCGCCCTGGCGCTGCTCTACGTCCTGCACCTAGGCTCGCTCCGTCATGTCGTCGAGGCCGAGGAGGCCTTTGACCCCGAGACCGGGCTCTGGTCCGAGGTCGCCTGGCGGGTGCAGGCCCAGCAGATGCTCCACGACGTCCGGGGCCACGTCGCCCTGATCATCATCGATCCCGACCACCCCGGCCAGGAGCGCCAGATTCTGCGCTCCATCGAGTCCGGTCTCGGTCCCTCGGACCTGCTCGGCCGCTACGGCACCCGCCAGATCCTGGTGCTGATCTCCGTCGGCCGGGCCGAAGCCGGTCCCTTCCTGAGCACCGGGTTCCGGGCCGATCTTGCGGCCAGCGGCGTTTCCGCCGGGTTGGGCTGCGCGACCACGGCCGACGCCGAGTTGGAAGGCCTGCTGATCGGGGCCATGTCCGACCTGATGAGCCGGCGCGCGGCGGCCGGAGTCAACCGGAGCTGGTAGGCGAACCGGCGCTCAGCCGGCCTCGGCTTCGGGTATGACCGAGGCCAGCGCGCCTTCCAGGAACGACAGCACCGCAGCCAGCGCGCGGGCACCCTCCGAGGTGGCGGCCCTGCCCCGCTCCCCCATCTCGAGCAGCAGGTCGGCGACCTGACGCCGCTCAGCCGTCGTGAAGGTCGAGATGTCCAGCGACGGCACCTCGACGGGCGACGCCGCGCTGACCGGCGCCGTGAACGCGCGGATCAGCCCCGCCACCGCCTGGGCCTGCTCGATCGTCAGCGCGTCGGTCGATGCCGGCAGCATCGAGGCGAGCAGCGACCGGTCCTCCGACACGTCGATCTCGAGCTGGGTCGCATAGCTCAGCACCACCTCGCGGGCGTCGATGCCGAGCGCGCTGGCCGTGCCTTCGATGACCTCCCGGGACTTCGGCCAGCCCCTGACCTCACCTTTGCTGATCTTGCCGAAGGTCTGGTACGGCACCGAGCCGCCGGAACGCTCCTCCAGTTGACGGAGCGTCATGCCGGTGGCCAGCTTCTGACGGACCAGTTGCGCGATTGTCGGGACGTGTCCGGAGCCTGGGTCCACCACAGCGTTTGATCGACCCCTTTCGAAGGTGAGCGTCGCTGACCGGCCTGCGGTACCCCGGTCCCGGGCGTCTACAAAGGTAGAGGTCACCGAGCCGTCCGATGCCCGGATTCTCGGAACTACATTCCGGTAATTGTGTGCCGAGTGTCTACTACCAACCGACAGGTGTCAACGTAAACTTGACAGCGGCCCGGCCAGCAGGCGACGATTCCAGCAGCCCGGAAGAAGCCTGGTTTTGCGAGGAGAAGCTGCATGCGATTGCGAAATGGCTCGGTGTGGCATTCGCCGCGCCAGGTTCTCGCCATGCCCTCCTCGTCAGTCAGTGACAGACGCGCCGATGTTCGGCGGGCGCTGTCAGTGGCAACCGACCAGCGGCTGACTCGGGTCAGCCCCCGACGCGGCTGGGAACCGCGCCGGGTCCTGTTGGGGGACAGGGGAAGGCGGTGGGGTGGCACTCACCTGCTCACTCCACCGCCGTCGCCCATCAGGCGGCATCGCCGCCGCCTGGCGCCGACTACTCGGGAGGTGAGCGCACCGTGCAACTTCGAAGCCGTGACGCCCTGATCATCTGTCTGGAAGCGAGCGGCATGTCCGAACGGCAACTCGCCCGGGTCGCCACCCTCGGACACGCCACCGTCAATCACCTGGTCACCGGCCGCCGCACCCGCTGCTCGCTGGCGACCGCCCGCGCCATCGAGGCCGCGCTCGACTGCCCGGCAGGAACGTTGTTCGAGGACACCTACCTCGACGACGTCCAGTGGGACCGGCCGGATGATCGGAGCCGGCAGCGCAAGCCGATGATGGCCTGAGCCTGCGCTTGATTGCCTGAGCCGACGCTTCGAGCCGCACTGCAGCGGCGGGAACCGACGGGCCAGCTAGCCGGTCTCGGGTCGGCCGGAGCTTCCCGGCTGCCGGGATTCCTCCGACCCCGCTGGTCCGTCCGGCTCGTGGAACTCCACCTCGACCGTCTCGAAGCCCTTGTGCTTCTCGGTCATGGGGTAGGAGGCATAGGCCCGGCGGTCGCCGTCGGTGAGCCGGACGTTGTCGGTGAATGGGGTCAGCAGGCTGCGCGGCCAGAGTTTGCGGGCCCGCACCACGCTGTACTCGGCACAGAGCACGATCACCAGCGCGCCGAGATAGATCCAGGCCAACAGCCCCAGCACCAGGCCGAACACGCCGTAGGTGGCGCTGGCGTCCTTGAGCTGGTGGCCGACGTAGTAGGTGCCGACCTCCTGCAACAGCTGCCAGCAGACCGCTGCCGCCAACGCGCCGCCGCGGACCTGGCTGACAGTGATCTGCTGGGCGGTCATCAGCTGGAAGGCCACCACGAACAGCACGGCATTCACCGCGATCGACAGCACCGCGCTCAGGACCCGGGCCCCGACGCCGAGGTTGGTGCCGTAGGCGGCGGCGCTGGTGGTCAGGGCTGAGAGCACCGTGGTGGCCAGCAGGCCGCCTCCGACCAGCAACAGCAGCAGCAGGCTGATGCCGCGCGCCTTGAACGGATTCGGGCGGGCGTTGCGAGGCACCGCCCACACCTTGTTCATGGCGTTCTGGCCGGCCTGCGCGACGCCCAGGCCGCCGTAGACGCTGCCGAGGATCCCGACCACCAGGCCGAGCACCCTGCCGTGCAACGGGTCGATGTTGGTCCGCAACTGGTCGCCGATCACCGGGAACTGGCTGAGCGCGGAGTTGAGCACCTGCAGCTGCAGGTGCTCGTTGCCGTGCAGCGCGTAGCCCAGCACCGTGACCAACAGCAGCAACAGCGGGAACAGCGAGACGAAGGCGTAGTACGTGATCAGGGCGGCCAGCACGTTGCCCTGATCGTCGGCGAACTTGTAGACCACCGCCAGCGGCAGCCCGGCCCCCGGGTGCCGGCGTTGGAACCGGTCGAGGGCGGCGGTGATCCGCGAGACCCGCACCGGCAGGTCCTCGGTCACCGGGCGGACACCTCCCCCGGTTGAGGCAGCCGCTGGGCTCCGGCGGGCAGCAACCCGGCGTCGACCGCCGCGCGCGCCAGCACCTCGCGCAGCATGGCCGGCGTCAGCCGTCCGGTGAAGGTGTTCTGCTGGCTGACGTGGTAGCAGCCGAACAGGGCCAGCTCCGGGCCGGAGTCGGTGGCCGGCAACCGCACCGTGGCGCCGTGGCCGAACACCGGCAATGGCCGGGGCAGCCGCCAGGACGAACCGGCCAGCACCGGCAGCAGTGCCTGCCAGCCGAAGCCGCCCAGCACCACCACGGTGCGCAGCGTCGGCCGCAGCAGCCCTAGCTCGCGCGCCAGCCACGGCCGGCAGGTGTCCCGCTCGGCAGGCGTCGGCCGGTTCTCCGGCGGCGCGCACCGCACCGGAGCGGTGATCCGCACCCTGCGCAGCCGCATCCCGTCACCGGCCGAGACCGACGTCGGCTGGGATGCCAGGCCGAGCTCGTGCAGCGCCGCGTAGAGCACGTCGCCGGACCGGTCACCGGTGAACATCCGGCCGGTCCGGTTGGCGCCGTGCGCCGCCGGAGCCAGCCCGACGATCGCCATCGCCGCGTCCGCTGGCCCGAAGCCGGGCACCGGACGGCCCCAGTAGTCCCAGGACCGGTAGGCGGCCCGCTTGACCCGCGCGACCTCCTCGCGCCACTGGACCAACCGCGGGCAGGCCCGGCAGTCGACGACCGCGGCGTCGAGTTCGGCCAGGGACGAGACGCCTCCCGGCTCCTGGCTTATCATCGATCGATCATAGGTGCGCACCAACGGCACCCGGCGGGGTCCTTCCGGTCCCAAGGCGGCAACGCTGGTGAACCGGGCTGGAGTGCGCTGCCAACCCGGGGCGCGGTGACGCAGCGACACGCTGGTGCGGCAGCCACCTCATCCACCGGCTGTCACCGGCGCGACTATCGATGGGTTGGGCGCGGGTAATCCGGTTGACACCGGTCCGGTAAGCGCCTTCAGTAGCTACGACGACACGGCAGGGAGTGGCGCACGTGAAGTTCTGCGACCAGGCAGCCGCAGCGCCGGCAGCCTTGACTGCAGGGGACCGGTCGCGGACACTCCGGGTGTCGCTCAGCACGGAGCAGGGCGCCATATTCGGCCCGGAGCGCACGTGGCGACGCCCGGCCGATCGACGGCCACGCGGCCACCGGCCAGGAGTCCCATCATGAAGGTTTCCGGATTCGACGCCGGGCTCCGGTCTTCCGGCGCGTCAACGGCCAGGGCGCTGCGGCGCCGGCTGTTCCGGCGTTCCGGCACTGCCGAGGAGTTCGCCCCGGACTTCGATATGGAACTGGAGCCGGATCCATTCCGGTGGCAGACGGTGACGATCCTGGCCGGACCGCAGCAGGTCGCCCCAGACGGCCGGCTACCCGCGCCGCTGACCGAGCTGGCCGGGCTGATCGAGACCCGGCTGGAGCCGGCTCCGGGTGGGCGCGGCACCCAGCTGTCCGCACGCACCCGGCCCGGCTCGCGGCCCGCCCCGGTCACGGCAGACTCCGCGCCGGGCAAGGACCCCACCGGCTGGAAGGGGGTGGACCCGGCGCGCCAGATCCGCATCGCGTTGCAGCATGCCCGGCAGCTGATCGAAGTCGGCGAGGTGCTCGCCGTGGAGCCGCAGCCGGCCGGCAAGCGCCGCCGACCGGCCCGCGGGCTGCTGGTAGACCTGATGACCGGTGACGCCGATCAGGAAGGCGTGGTGTGAAGGCACTGTGCTGGACCGGAGTTGACGAGCTGCGGGTCGAGACGGTTCCCGATCCGCGGTTGCTCAATGCCCACGATGCCATCGTCAAGGTGGGCTTCAGCTCGGCCTGTGGCTCGGATTTGCACGTGCTGAGCGGCTACCTACCCACAATGCGTCCCGGCGACGTGCTGGGCCACGAGTTCATGGGTGAGGTCGTCGAGGTCGGTTCGGCGGTCACCCGGCGCCGGGTCGGCGAGCGGGTGGTGGTCTGCTCGTTCATCAGCTGCGGGCACTGCTGGTTCTGCCGGAATCAGCTGTTTTCCTTGTGCGACAACGGCAATCCGAATCCGGCGGTGTCGGAGAGCCTCTGGGGGCACGCCCCCGGTGGCTGCTTCGGCTACTCCCACGCCCTGGGCGGCTTCGCCGGCAGCCATGCCGACTACATTCGGGTTCCCTATGCCGACCAGGGGATGTTCTCGATTCCGGACGAGGTGGACGACCTCACCGCACTGTTCGCCTCCGACGCCGCACCGACCGGCTGGATGGGCGCCGAGCTGGGCGGGGTCCGGCCCGGCGACGTGGTGGCGATCTGGGGCGCCGGCGCGGTCGGGCAGCTGGCCGCCCGGGCCGCGGCGTTGCTGGGCGCCGCCGAGGTGATCGTGATCGACGGCCTGCCCGAGCGGCTGGACCAGGCCGGCCGGCAGATCGGCGCGCAGCTTCTCGACTACCGGTTCACCGACGTCACCGCCGAGCTGCAGGAGCGTACCGGCGGCCGCGGCCCCGACGTCTGCATCGAGGCGGTCGGCATGGTCGCGGGCCGGCCGTCATCGCTGTACGACTACGACCAGTTCAAGCAGCAGCGGCGGCCGGGCATCGACCGGCCACTGGCCCTGCGGGAGGCGATCTTCAACTGCCGCAAGGGTGGCAGTGTCTTCGTGCTCGGCGTCTTCGGCGGGGTGGTGGACAAGTTTCCGATGGGCGCGATCATGAACAAGGGCCTGACGCTGCGCAGTGCCCAGCAGCACGGCCACCGTTACATCCCGATGCTGCTGGAACGGATGGCGCGCGGCGAGCTGCAGACCCGCCACCTGGCCACCCATGTGATGCCGCTGGCGATGGCTCCGCAGGGCTACGACCTGTTCAAGAACCGCAAGGACGGCTGCGTGCGGGCGGTGTTCCAGCCCGGTCAGTGACCTGCCCTTCAGTGACCTGCCCCTTCAGTGACCTCGCGCCCGGCCGGGCACCTGCGCTCAGTCAGCGCAGCGTGCCGTTGCGACGCCGGCCGTACCAGCACAGCAGCATGCCCCAGGCCAGCAACAGCACTGCCACCGCGGCCGGCTGGCCCAGCTCGCGGCCGGTCTGGGGCAGCACGTCCCCGCCGGAACCGGCCGCCGACCCGGGCGGCCGGGAGCCCGTCACGCTCACGCTCAGCACCGCGGCGTTGCTGGTCACCGAGGCGGCCGAGCGCAGGCCACCGCCGCCGCTGACCGAGGCGACGTTGCGGATCACCGTGCCCGGCGCTGCCGACACCAGTGCCGTCAGGGTGATCGGCGGCGCGCTGCCCGGTGCGAGCCCGGCCGTCCGGACGCAGCGCAGCACCGTTGCCGCCCGGCTGCAGGACCAGCCGCTGCCCGAGGCCGCCGAGTAGCTCAGCCCGGCCGGCAGCGGGTCGGTGACGATCACCGGAGCCACCGTGGCGTTCGCGCCCTGGTTGCTGACCATCAGCCGGTAGCTGGCCGTCCCGTCGGTGTAGGAGAGCAGCGACTTGGCCAGCCGCAGGCTCACCGACGGCGTGACCGGCGAGGTGTCGGTGCCGGTCGCCGGCACCGACCCCGGCCCGGTGACCGTGGCGGTGTTGGTCACCGCCGGATAGGCATTGGCCAGCACCGTGGCGGTCACCGTCAGGCTGGTCCGGGCCCCGACCGGCAGCGCACCGGCGTGCGTGCAGCTGAGCTGCCGGCCGTCGGCGGCACAGCTCCAGTCCGGCCCGGCCGTCGACCGGTAGCTCAGGCCGTCGGGCAGTACGTCGGCCAGCTGGATCGGTCCGGGGCTCGGGGTCGGGCCGGTGTTGGTGACGGTGATCAGGTAGCTCGCCGGCTGCCCGACCACCAGTTTCCCCTGCCGTTGCTTGGTGATCGCCAGTTGGGCGGCGGGGTCGACCAGCAGCTCGTCGGTGGCGGCGGCGGTGCCGCTCAGCGCCGGATCCTCCGAGGCGGCGGTGGCGGCATTGGTCACGCCCGGGTAGGCCGGCGCCGCGACCGTGGTGGTCAGTACCAGCTCGGCGCTGTCGGTGCCGGCCGGAACCGGATCGCTCAGCGAGCAGCTGACCAGCCGGCCGGCATCGGGCGTGCAGGTCCAGCCGCTGCCGGTGCCCGAGACGAAGCCGAGTCCGGCCGGCAGCTGGTCGCTCAGCACGATCCGGTCGGCGCTGGACGGCCCGGCGTTGTGCACCCGCAGGGTGAAGTCGACCGGTTGCCCGACGATGCCGGTGCCGGTGTGCCGCATGCTCAGGCTGAGCCCGGCCAGCTTGCCAACCAGCATGCCGGCCGAGCCGGCGGCCGCGCTGCCGGGGGTCGGCGAAGCGGCGGTGGCCTGGTCGGTGGCGATGCCGGCCGGGGCCAGCGGGTCGAGCTGCACCTGCAGCTGCACCGGCGGGGCGGACGCGCCGGCGGCCAGCGACTGGTTCAGCACGCAGGTCACGCTCTGGTGCGCGGCCGCCGAGGGCGGTGCCGGTGCCGGGCCGGCGGCGCAGTCCCAGCCACCGCCGGCGGCCAGCAAGCTCTGGTAGGCCGGCAGCGTGTCGGTGACGGTGAGCGGCCCGGCGGCATCGCTGGGGCCGGTGTTGGTCACCGCCAACTGCCAGCCGGACGTCTCCCCCGCCTGGGTCTGCGGGGTGGCCGGCGCGATCGACAGCGCCAGGTCGGCCTGGGCCCGCACCGGTACCGCGACCGGCGGCGGGATCGTCCCGGTGCCGGCGGTGCCGGAGTCGACAACCGCGCCGGTGATCAGGGTCGCGGTACCGGCCGGCAGGCTCACCGGCGTCGAGGCCGACACTGTGGTGGTCAGCACCAGGTCCGGGGCGCTGCTGCCGGCGGCCAGCGCGCCGCGGCCGCACACCACCGCCTGCCCGGCCGCCGAGCAGGTCCAGCCGGTGCCGCGGTAGGACTGCCAGCTCAGGTAGGCCGGCAGCGTGAACGTGACGGTGACGGTGACCGCGTCGCTCGGTCCGGCGTTGGAGGCGATGAGCACGAAGCTGGCCGGAGTGCCGGCGAGAACCGGAGCCGGCGTGCTGAGGGTCGCGGTCAGGCTCAGTGCCGCGCTGGTCAGCACCGGTACCGGGTCGGTGCCGGAGTTGTCGGTGAGGTCGGGGTCGGCGGTGCCGCTGCTCACCGTCGCGGTGTTGTCGAGGGTGGCCGGGCCGACGTCCGGGTCGAGCCGCACCACGACGGCCAGTTGGCCGGCATCGGCTCCGCTGGCCAGGCCACCGGCCAGCAGGCAGCTGACCAGCCGGCCGGCACCGGCGTAGGAGCAGCTCCAGCCGGTGCCGGTCGCCGAGCTGAAGGTCAGGCCGGCCGGCAGCGCGTCCAGCACGGTGACCGGGCCGGCGACGTCGGACGGCCCGGAGTTGTGCACCGCCAGCACCAGGGTCACCGACCCCCCGGCGACCGGGCTGCCGGTGTGCGAGGTGGCGATCGAGAGGTCGGCGAGCTGGGACACCGAGGAGTCGTCGACGTCGCCGTTGTTGCCCGGTACCGGGTCCGGGGTGGCCGCCGACACCGTCGCGGTGTTCGAGGCCGGCCCGGCGAAGTCGGCGGCCAGCTTCACCGTCAGCGTGACGGCCGAAGTGGCACCGGCGACCAGGGAACCGGTGAGGCCGCAGCTGACCCGCGACCCGACCGCCGAACAGGTCCACCCCGGGTCGGCCGAACTCGCCGAGTCATAGCTGAGCCCGGCCGGCAGGGTGTCGCTGACCACGACGCCGGTGGCGTCGGACTCCCCTGCGTTGCGCACCTGGATCCGGTACTCGGCGGGGCTGCCGGCCACGAACGGGTTGGTCAGGTGCACCGTCTGGATCACCAGGTCGGCCCGCAGCACCGGCGTGTCGGTCTGCACGTCGGCGTTGTTGGCGACGACCGGGTCGGCGGTCGGCGCCCCGGTGCTGGCGGTGTTGGTGATCGGCGCGGTCTGGGCCGAGTCGATCGCCACCGTCACCGAGACGGCGGCTGGCACCGCGCCGACACCGAGCGGGCCGGGCAGCGTGCAGTGCAGGGTGGCTCCGACCGCGCCGGCCGCGATCGGGGCACAACTCCAGCCGGCTCCGGACGCCGACACGAACCGGCTGCCGGCCGGCAGCGGATCGTCG
>JAVEEO010000527.1 GCA_030840415.1 Pseudonocardiales bacterium
GGCGCCGGTGACCGCGAAGGTGCAGGCCACCTCGCTGATCGGCAAGGTGACCAGGCCGATCGCCAGCACCATCACGATGGCCGGCGGCAAGTACCGGCTGACCAACCTGCCGGCACCGGGCACCTACGAGCTGAGCTTCACCGCGCCGAACTACCAGGCCACCACCGTGGTGACCACCGTGGCCGGTGGGCAGAACCGGTTCCAGTCCACCGTCCGGCTCAGCGTCGGCAACGGCCAGATCGGCGGGGTGGTCACCGACGGGCACCAGCCGCTGGGCGGGGTGGCCATCACCACCACGGTGAACGGCAAGGACGTCACGATCGGCACTCCCACCACCGGCACCGTCGGCAGCTTCGTGATCCCGGCGCTGCCCACCCCGGGCACCTACGTGATCACCTTCAGCGCGCCGGGCTACGGCGCCCAGACCTCGGTGGTGCAGCTGGGGCCGGGCCAGAGCCGGTCCGGACTGTCCGTCGCGCTCGCCGCCGGGGTCGGCAGCGTCAGCGGCGTGCTGACCGACTCCGACGGCAGCGGTCTCGGCGGGGCCACCGTCACGGTGGGCGGCGCCCCGACCACCATGACCTCCACCACGCTGACCACCGGGGCGGTGGGCTACTTCAGCTTCAACGCCCTGCCCACCCCCGGCTCGTACACGCTGACCTTCAGCCTGCCCGGCCACGCCGCCGCCACCGTGCCGGTCCAACTGTCGGCCGAGGGTCCGCCGCCGCGGGTCAAGGCGGTGCTGGCGACCGCACTCGGCCGGATCACCGGCGTGGTCACGGGCCCGGACGGCAGCGCGCTGCCGGGTGCCAGCGTGGTGGCCACCGACGGCCGGCAGAACTGGAAGTCCCAGGCCACCGGAGCCGGTGGCGGCCTGCCGGCCGGTGGCTTCCTGCTCACCGACCTGGTGCCCGGCACCTACACCGTGACCGCCAGCATGCCCGGCTTCAACCAGCAGACCGCGCTGCTGCGCGTCACGGCCGGGGGCACCACCAGCCAGGATCTGCGGCTCGGGACGGGCAGCTGACATGCGCGTCGACGTCTCACCGCGCAGCAGCGTGCTCGAACCCGGCCGGACGCTGCCGATCACGGTGCTGGTCACCAACACCGGCGACCTGATCGGCGGCTACACGCTGCGGGTGCTGGGCGCCGACCCCAGCTGGGTCCGGGTGGACGCCGACCAGCTGTCGCTGTTCCCCGGCACCTCCCAGACGGTGGTCGTCAACGTCACCATCCCCGAGGGGATCGCCGCCGGCGACCGGCGGATCGCCATCCAGGTGCGCGAGCTGACCCCGCCGCACGCCAACGCCGTGGAGGAGGTCGAGCTGCACGTGCCGGCCGCGCCCGCGGTGCACCTGCAGCTGGACCCGGTCACCGTCTACGGCGGCCGGCGGGCCTCGTTCGGCGCGGTGATCGAGAACAAGGGCAACACCACCCTCACCGGCCGGCTGGCCGGCGGCGACGCCGAGGACAAGATCCGGTTCGGCTTCGCGCCCGAGGCGATCCGGCTGGCCCCCGGCGAGCACCGGATCGTCGAGCTGACCACCCGGGCCCGCCGGCCGCTGATGGGCTCGCCGATGGTGCGGGTGTTCACCGTCCACCTGGACGAGTCGGCCGAGTCGGCCTCGACCACGCTCGTCGAGCCGGCTCGGCCGAGCAGATTGGTCAGCGCCCGGCAGCTGCTGGACAAGCAGCGCGGCAAGCCCCCGGCACCGCCGGCGGCCGCGCCGAAACCGGAGGTGCCGCCGCTGGCCACCGGCACCTTCCTGCAGCGGCCCTGGCTGTCCCGCGGGCCGATCTCGCTGGTCGGCCTGCTGGCGGCGGTGACGGTGTTCGCGATCGTGATCACGGTGGCCCTGGCCCGGCTGGTGGGCCAGTCCGCCGCCGACCGGGACCTGGCGCTGCAGGTCGCCCAGGCCCGCACCGCCTCTAGCGCCACCGGCACCGCGGCGATGTCGGGCACCGTCCGGTTGCTGACCGCCGGCACCCCGGTGCCGGGCGTGGCGGTCGAGGCGTTCAGCACCGCCGACGTCGCCAACGCGATCGCCACCACCGCCACCAACGCGGCCGGCACCTTCACGCTGCCGAACCTGCCCGAGGGCAGCTACAAGCTGCGCTTCCGCGGCGCCGGCTTCGTCCAGCTCTGGTACCCGGGAGCGGCCACCGACGCCGACGCCAGCACCATCGCGATCCAGCCCGGACAGGCCCGCCAGGGCCTGGACGTCCGGCTCGGCGGGGTGCCGGCCACCATCTCCGGCACCGTCAGCGGCGACGACGTCTCGGCGGCCACCGTGTACCTGGAGCTGCCGGGAGCCGCGGGTAGCGCCACCGCGGCCGCCCCGTCGGCCTCGGCCGCGCCCGGCACCACCGAGGCGATCGTGCGCACCGTCCCGGTCGGCTCGGACGGCCAGTTCAGCATCACCGCGGTGCCCTCGCCCAGTGTGTACGACCTGGTGGTGGCCAAGCCCGGCTACGCCAACGACGTGCAGCGGGTGGACCTCGGCGGCGGCGAGGACCGCAAGGGCATCCAGCTGCGGCTGCGCAAGGGCGACGGGTTGATCAGCGGCCAGGTCAACTCACCGTCCGGGGCGCTCGGCGGGGCCACCGTCACCGCCACCTCGGGCAGCACGGTGGCCCGGACGGTGTCGCTGACCCAGGACCGGGTGGGCAGTTTCACCCTGCTCAGCCTGCCGACGCCGGCCAGCTTCACGGTGGTGGTCAGCAAGCCGGGGTACGCGTCCCAGACGGTGACCATCGCCCTGTCGGCGGGGCAGAAGCTGACCGGGGTCTCGATCAGCCTGGGGCAGTCGGCCGGCAGCCTGTCCGGCAAGGTCAGCGTGCTGCCGAGCGGCGACCCGGCCCAGGGCGTCACCGTGACGGTGACCAACGGGGCGCTGACCGTGCAGACGGTCACCCAGAGCACCGGCAAGGTGGGTCACTGGACGGTCGGTGGCCTGACCATTCCCAGCACGTACACGGTGACCTTCTCCCGTCCGGACCTGGCCGGCCAGACCGTGTCGGTGTCGCTGGACCAGTCGGGCGTGATCACCCCCGGCTCGCAGGGGGCGGTGATCACCTCCGAGGGGATCAGGGTCGGCATGCAGTCCTCG
>JAVEEO010000467.1 GCA_030840415.1 Pseudonocardiales bacterium
CATGCCGAGTTCGAGTTCGGATCTCAACCGGTCACGGAGATGGGGAACTTCGATCACCTGGGTGAACAGGCTGGCAACGTAACCCTGTTCGGTCGCCTCGAGCCACAGCCGCTCCAGCGCCTCGCCGGCTCGTATCCAGGACAGCCCGTCGTCACCCGGGGTGCCGAGGACGAACAAGGCTTGATCCAAGCGGGAACGGGTCTCGGACGGTAGCGCACCCGCGCCGCGGGTGTCGAAATCCCGGATCGGGACCTCGTCGCGGGAAGCGCCGGTCACGTGGGGCACCGCCACCGCCGGAACGCCGTCCGGCCGCATCGGATCTTCCGTCGTCCAGGTGCGCAGTTCGGCTCGGTAGGCAGGATCGGCATTCTGTATCCTTTCCGCCTGCTGGCTCAGCCTTGCCACGGCGAGGCGATGATCGGTCTTCCTGACCTCGAAGAGCATCGACTCTTCCTGCTCGACGGCCTCGGTCAGTCGCGCGACCAGTTCGGGGCTGAGTGCCTCCTCGGCGAAGCGGCGGCGATTGGTCTGTCTGCGGATGATGGCTTCGTCCAGAGCGGCGATGCTTTGCTCGGCAGCCGGTTCGGGTGCCACCGTGATTCGTGCGAGCAGGTGCGGACGATCCGGGTCGGGAAGTCGCTCGACCCAGGCCAGGTGCCCGCGGGCTGCCACCGCCACCCGGGCGTTGAACACCGCGCACCCGCAGCTGGGCGCCAACTGCCGCCCGGTGGGATCCAGGACGAGCAGTTGGCGCCGTGGATCGCTGTGGATCTCGAGGGCATCGTCGGTGAGTACGAAGCGCCAGGGTTGGGTGTTGTGCACCGAGGGTGCCAGGCGGGCCTGGATGCCGGCCCGGCGCAGCAGCTCGGTGCCGGTTGCAACAGACCTGGCCATGATGAGGTTCCGCCCTTCCGCTAGCTATCTCCACCAGCCTGGTTCGACGTGCCGGACCGGGGAAGGGCCGAAGGTCATCGAGACGGCTCGGTCAGCACCCAGTCCAGCGCGAGGACCGCGCCACGGTCGCCGACGCCGACGACGATCTTGCGCCGGTGAGCGTTCATCCCTCGGCCCTCCTGGGAGCGAAATCCTGGCGGTCGGCCCGCTCTGGAACTCAATCCGGCAGGACGTCGAGGACGTCGGCCACTGGGCGGCGAGGCGTGCGTGCGGGCTGGGCGCCGCCGGGGGAGGGGTGGCCGACCCGAACCATCATCTGGGGCAGCCCCTGCCAACCCATCAAGGTGCGGATGCGGCTACGGAAGGCCACCAGGTCCACCGCCTGGCACAAGGGACAGGTGCCCAGCCCGAGCAACTCCGCTTCCAGCATCAAGCGCATCATCGCCTCGCCCACGGCCAACTGCTCGGCCGCGGTGTCGGACTCCGTCAGGAGTAACGCAATCAGAGGTTTCTCGTCGACGTCGCGTTCGATGAGCAGCCGACCCGATACGCCGATCTCGAAATCGCGCAACGGAACATCGGTATGGCGGACCTGCCCGGCCGGCACGTACGGAATCGCGCCTGCCGGAACACCGTCGGTGTGCACGTCGGATTCCCGCAGCCAGCGGTTCATCTCGGCGAGGTAGTCGGGATCCCTCGCCTCGGTGCGATCCGCCCAGCTCACAGCCACTGCCAGATCGACCCGCTGCTCGTCGCGCACCGGAAAATCGGTGTGCACGCCGGCTCCGTCGGCGGCGGCCCGCAGCGCCTCCACCGTCTCGGACGCGATGTCCTCCGACGTGAACGGCCGGCGGTCGCTCTGACGCCGTTGCGCCGCCGCGAACAGCTGCAATTCCCGAGCGGTTGCCGGCCTGGGTTGACCGAGCCTGAACTCTGCCAGCAGATCCGGGTCGTCCGGGTCGGGCAGCCGGGTGACGGAAACCTCCCGGCCGAGCGTTCGGAGACCGAGTTCGGTCAGCGCCAGCGCCGCTCCACAACTGATCATCATCGAATGACCGTCCGGGTCGGCTACCCGTAACTGGCGGTCCCGGTCGGCGCGCAGCGACAGGTGGGTGGGATGCAGTTGCCACGACCAGGGCTGGGTGTTGTGGATGGACGGAGCCCGGTTCGCCGCCGCGATCACCGCCTCGATGGCCGCGCGATCCAACAGGGGTTCCGCACCGTCGGCTGGGCTGCCCGGCCTGACCGTGGCGGCTATGGGGTCTGACATCTCGTGCCTCTCTGCTAATGCGTATTAGTCGTCTGCGTATTGGTCGTCGTCGACGGTGGTTGGTCGCCATGTGCCAACGCCGGCTCGTCGGCGAAGACGTCGGCCAGCACCTCCTTGAGCATCCGCTCCGCGTCGGCCTCCGGATGCATCTCCGGCGGCACATAGGACGATCCCGGCGTCCAGCCGAAGCTGACGGGTATGTGCCAGGCGGTCACGGCGGAAATGGGCGCGCCGGTCCAGCCGGACATCGTCGCGGCTCACCGCAGCGCGAGCAGCGGTTGATCCGAGCCGTCGACGACGACAATCCGGCTGATCGTGCCGGGCTGAACAGTCATGACTTTCCTTCCTTGGTCCCTCCCAGCTTCCTGCCCGTCGAGAGCGAACAGCAGGGTCGAACGTCCCGGAATCGCGGTTTCCGGGCGGGTCACAGCCGGGCGAGCAGTGACCAATGGCCCTACCCGGCGTTCGGTCCGGGCGGGCAGGGTGGGGTGGTGGTCCATGCTGCAGCCGGTCGGCGCGGGAGGTGGGGGACGGGCCGATGGCGGGCTGGCTTGTCCGCCGCCGTCGTGGTCCTGCTTCTCACTGCCTGTTTCACAACGGACCGCGAGGTAACCGGTGACCGGCTGCGAGGAACCTCGCTGGAGGTGATGGGCGCCTGGTCGGGTACCGAGCAGGCCCAATTCTCCAGGGTCCTGAAAGCCTTCAGCGCCGAGACCGGTACCGCCGTGCGCTACACCTCCGCGCACGGTCGGGTGCCAGGCACGCTCGATGCCCGTATGGCCGCGGGCCGGATCCCCGATGTGGTGATGCTGCCCCAGCCAGGGGCCTTGCGCCATTACGCTCGGGCCGGGCTCCTGGTTCCCCTCGATGCCGAGGCGAAGCGGCTCGTCGACAAGCACTACCCGGCCGTCTGGCGCGAGCTGGCCTCCTATGCCGGGCAGGAATTCGGCGTCTGGTTCAAGGCGGCGAACAAGTCCTTGATCTGGTACGATATCTCGATCTTCGAAGGGGCCGGCCTGGTCCCGCCAGGTGATCTGGGCGACCTCGGTCGGGTGGCCGGCATCCTGCGCGATCGCGGTATCGCCGCCTTCGCCCTGGCCGGTGGCGACGGTTGGACGCTAACCGACTGGTTCGAGAACCTGACCTGGCGCTGGCCGGCCCGGACCGCTACGACGAGCTCGCCGCGCACCGGCTGCGTTGGACCGACCCGTCCGTCACCAGGACTCTGAAGATCATGGCGATGCTGCTGGCGCCGGACTTCGTGCTCGGCGGCAGCGCCAAGGCAGTGAGCGCGAGATTCGAGGATTCGGTCGCCCAGGCGTTCGGCAGCCCGCCAGCGGCGGCGATGGTGGCCGAGGGCGATTTCGTCGCCAGTGTGGTCGCCGCCCGGACCCGGGCCGCGATAGGCGTCGACATCGACGTCTTCGGGTTCCCGACCGAGGTTCGCGGCCAGCCCGTGGTGGTCGGTGGCGGAGACGTCGCCGTTCAGCTTCGGGCCTCGCCGGCCGCCTCGGCGCTGATGCTGTTCCTGGCCTCACCCGAGGCCGCGGCGATCTGGGCGGCTGCCGGTGGCTTTCTCTCGCCCAACCTCGACCTGGACCTGTCTGTCTATCCGGACCCGCTGACGCGCTCGATCGCGCGGGCTCTGGTCGAGGCCGGCGACAACCTTCGCTTCGACCTGTCAGATCTGCAGCCGGCGGGTTTCGGGGCACCGTCCGACACCGGACTGCAGGGTGAGCTGCGCAGCTTCCTGCGCACCCACGACCTCGCCGGAACGCAGCAGCGGTTGGAACTGGCCGCGAGTGCCGCCTTCTCCCAACCGGACCGCTAGGGTGTGGTCAGGCCACTGCGGCCGGCACCGGTCAGCGAGCACCGCCGAGTAGCCCGTGCCGGTACAACCAGTTCCTGGCCTCGGTGCCGGGATCCATTCCGGCAACGCTCACTCGCCAGTTGAGGAAGCTCAGGCTGTTCTGATCGAGGGCGGCAGAGACCGCATCGAGGGTAGTGCTCAGCCGGCGACCGTGGCGGTTGACGGCACGCCGGGAAACCAGCGGGGTAACGGCCTCGATCGGTTGCAACCGCTTGTCGTCGACGAGCGCCACCGTGGGGCCGGCCGCCAACCGGCCGTCGGTGCTGAAGGTGACCCCGACATCGATGACTCCCTCCTCGAGCGCGGTCGCCCGCTGGCTCGCGTCGTCCAGCGGGACGAAGCGACGCACCCGGATACCGTAGACGCGCTCCAGCCCGGCCAGGCAGTAGGGCCGCCGGGGGCACTCGCTCGGTCCCCCCAAGGTCATGGCCGGCGCGACCGCGGCCAGATCGGTAAGGGTGCGCAGGCCGTAGCGCCGCGCGGTGCTCCGGGTCACGGTGAAGACGTTCTGATCGGAGGCGCCCGCCGGGTCCAGGACGGTCAGCCCCCAGCGCGGCAGTGCCGAACGCAACGCGGCGAGGACCGTGTTCCGATCGCCCAGGTCGATGGGCCGGATGCCGGGGTCGAAGGTGATCAGGGCGCTGCCGAGGTACTCCGGCACGATGTCGACCAAGCCCTGGCGCAACGCCGGCTGCACGAGTTCGCGAGGACCCAACCGCAGTTCACGGTGCACCGGTATGCCGGAATGCTCCAGGGCCTGGGCGTAGATCTCGGCGAGCAGGGCACTCTCGTCGAAATTGAACGAGGCGACGACCACGGCGTCAGACGGGATCGCCTGCGCACCGCGGTTGCCGGATGGAGTACAGCCGGCAAGGGCGACGGCCCCGGCAAGAAGTGCTGCCAACCAGTGGCGCCGGGGCCGTCGTCTGCCGTTCATCAGAACCTGAAGACCACCCGAGCCGGAATGTGGCCGGAGAGCACCTCGTCGATCGATTCGTTCACCTCGTCGAGCTTGCGCTCGACCGCGATGACCTTGGTGCGCCCGGCCGCGTGCAGTGCGAAGACATCCGCGAGGTCGTTGCGAGTACCGACGATGGAGCCGATGACGCTCTTGCCGTTGAGAACGGTGTCGAAGATCGGGACGCTGAGCGAGGCGTTGTCGGCTGGCAATGCCACGCAGACCAATCGACCCCCGCGACGCAGCGAACGGTAGGCCTGGTCGAAGGACTGCGGTGAGGCGCCTAGGGTGACCGCGACGTCGGCACCGCCCAGGGCCTGGATCGCCTGGACCGGATCGCCGTCGCGCGCGTTGACGACGTGGTCGGCGCCCAGGTCGCGGGCCATCGCCAGCTTGTCCTCCGCGACGTCGACGCCGATCACGAAGGCACCGGCGATCCGGGCGTACTGCAGCGCCAGGTGGCCGAGGCCGCCGACGCCGAAGATCGCCACCGTCTCGGCAGCCTTGACGTTGGCCCCCGTGATCGCCTGGTAGGTGGTGACACCGGCGCAGGTCAGCGGAGCGGCGTCGTGCGAGCTGACCGCGTCGGGAACCGGAACCGCGAAGGCCGCCGACACCACCGCGTACTCCGCGAACGATCCGTTGACCGATACCCTGAGTTCTGCTGCGATTCGCACAACGTTTCCCAGCCACCGATGCAGTGGCGGCAATGGCCACACGCCGCGCCCAGCCAGGCGATGGCAACCCGCTCACCCAGGCACAACCCGCTGACCTCCATGCGAACCAGAACCTGGTCCGGTCCGGGCTCCGGAATCGGCACCTCCTGGATCTGCAGCGGGGATCGGAAGTCGGTGACGACCGCGGCTTTCATGACGTCCTCCTTGGCGATGATGGGAGCGGCCGGTTGCCGATCCGGGTCAGGTGCGGAACAGGGCGACTTTCAACGCGCCGGTGTCCGAGGCCTGCGCGAAGACGTCATAGGCCTCCAGCATCTCGCCGATACCGAAGCGATGGGTTACCAGCCGCGAGGTGTCGAGCTGGCCCGAGGCCAGCATCTTCAACAGGGTGGGAGTGGAGTGAGCGTCGACCAATCCGGTGGTGATCGTGATGTTCTTGATCCACAGCGTCTCCAGGTGCAGGGTGGCTGGCTTGCCGTGCACCCCGATGTTGGCGAGATGGCCACCCGGCCGGACCAGGTCGGCGCACAGCTCGAAGGTTTCGGCGATCCCGACCGCCTCGATGGCGACGTCGACACCCAGTCCACCGGTCAGCTCGGCCACCACTGACCGCGGATCGTCGGCGGCCAGCACCGTGACGTCGGCGCCCAGTTGCTTGGCCGCGTCGAGTCGCTGCTGCGCCGCGTCCACCACGATGATCCGCGAGGGGCTGAACAGCCGTGCGGTCATGATGGTTGCCAGGCCTATCGGGCCGGCACCCACGATGGCGACGGTGTCACCCGGGAGTACCCGGCCGTTGAGCACGCCCACTTCGTAGGCGGTGGGCAGGATGTCGGCAAGCAGCAGCGCGGCTTCGTCGGTCACACCGTCGGGCAGCACGTGCAAGCTGTTGTCGGCGAACGGAGCCCGGACGTACTCGGCCTGGGTTCCGTCGACGAGATGGCCGAGTATCCAGCCGCCCCCGTTGCGGCACTGGCCGTACGACGCGGCCCTGCAGTACCGGCAGCGGCCACAGGGTGAGATGCACGAGACCAGCACCCGGTCACCGACCGCGATGTCGCGCACGCCGGAGCCGACCTGTTCCACGGTGCCGACGGCTTCGTGGCCGAGCACCCGTTCCGGCGTCACGTCGGCGACATCGCCCTTGAGGATGTGCAGGTCGGTGCCGCAGATCGTCACGGTATCGATCCGAACGATCGCATCATCGGGCATGCGGAGGCCGGGCTTGTCGACGTCCTCCCACGAATGACGACCTGGACCGTGGTACACCAGCGCTTTCATGTGACACCCCCACCGTGTCGATGTGCCATGTCGATGTGCGATGCCAGCCGGTGTTCGAGCCGGCCTGCTCAACCGATGGTGCACCGGTGGCGGGGGAGCGAGCAGGGTCCAAAGCCCCTTCCGACAGAGCTGAGCGCTCACCAGGATGGTGGGACAAGGGGGGCGGCATCATGATGTACCTGCTTGTCGAGGGGACCCACACCGTGCGGACCCGAAGCCGGTGACGGCACAGTTCTCAGCCCTGCTTCGGATGGTCGATCGTTGGCTGGCGAGGCTGCCCACGTCAGACGGGAGCTGGTGGCGACCTGTGGGCCAAGTCGTGCTGGTCTGGCCTTCAGTGATCCGGCCCCCGCACGCTTCGAGCATCGGGACCTAAGCCCCTGCCGACGCCGGTACGTCCTCATCAGTATGAAGAGCCAACGTTCCACTCGGCCGAAAGGCACCAGCATGCAACCGCTCGCCCGCCTGATTCCACGCAGCGCCGTGAGTTCGGGTCTTTCCGCCGACGCCCTGCGGCGTGCGGCGGTCCGGGCGACCTGGGCACCCTCGGTGCACAACACCCAGCCCTGGTACTTCGTGATCGGGCGGCAGGTGTTGGAGGTCCATGCCGACCTCAGCCGTCAGCTGGCCGTCCTGGATCCCACCGGCAGGCAACTGATCATCAGCTGCGGTTGCGCGGTCTTCAACGCCCGGGTGTCCTTGGCCGCCGATGGCTTCGCCGCCGAGGTGCGGCGCCATGTTCGCGGCGAGCACGAGAGCCTGCTGGCCGACCTCACCGGAGAGCCGGGCGTCGATCGGAGCCTGGCGGCGCTGGACCCGGTGCTCGGGCTCAGGCGTACCAATCGCCGGCAGTTCGCCGACGACCGGATTCTGCCGGACCTGACCACCACGCTTCAGGCAGCCGCCTCGGCCGAGGGAGCCGTCCTGTGTGGGGTCGAGGAGCAGTCGCACCGAGCCGTCGTCGCGCGCCTCAGTCAGGAGGCCGAGGCCACCGAGCTGGCCGACGCGGCCTACCGCGCCGAGCTACGGGCCTGGGTGACCGACGACCAGCGACGCGGCGACGGCGTGTCCGTCGCGACGTTGCCCCGCCTCGACCGGGCCGCCCCGGGCGTCGGCCCGGCAGCGGGTGCCTTGCCGCTGCGCACGTTCGCCGACCCGGGCCGCGCGGGCCTCCCGGGGAGCACGCGATCGAGCCCGGACCAGTCGCTGTCGCTGCTGGGAACCGAGCGGGATGACCCGCTCAGCTGGCTGCGGGCCGGCGAGGCCCTCGAGCGGGTCTGGCTCGAGGTTACCCGGGCCGGCTACGCCATGAGCCTGTTCACCCAGATCATCGAGGTGCCGCGGACCCGGGAGCTGCTGCGCTCGGAACTGGGGCTCACCATGCATCCGCACATCCTGCTCCGGATCGGGCGGGCGCCCGCCACGCCGGCATCGCGACGCCGCAAACTGGTAGAGATGCTGCACCATGCGGACTAGGCTGACACCGGTTGAGGACGCCCCCCACAGTCGCTTGCGCTTCGCTACGCGCTGAGCGGGCACCACGGCCGCGGAGCTGACAATGACAAAGCAGGAACGCGCAGTGTGTGCCGGACCCCACCTCGGGCTGAGCGAACTGCTGGATCAGCTGATCAGCCGGGCCCAGGACGTTCGGGACGTGCAGGTCAAGCTCAACGGGCTGCTGGCGGCCAACGAGGCGATCATGGGCAACCTCGAGCTGCCGGTGGTGCTGCGCCAGATCGTCCGCGCTGCCTGCAGGCTGGTGGACGCCCGCTATGGCGCGCTGGGCGTGATCGGCCCCGACGGCGAGGGCCTGGAGCAGTTCGTGCACGAAGGCATCGACGACGAGACAGCCGCCCGGATCGGCTCGCTTCCCACCGGGCGGGGCCTGTTGGGGGCGCTCATCGACGATCCGCGCCCGATCCGGTTGAGCCGGATTTCCGACGATCCGCGTTCGGTCGGTTTTCCCGCCAACCACCCCCCGATGGACAGCTTCCTCGGCGTCCCGATCAAGGTGCGGGACTCGGTGTTCGGCAATCTCTACCTTGCCGGCCGCCGCAACGGTGACTTCACCGAGAGCGACCAGGAGCTGGTGCGGGCAGTAGCAGGCACCGCGGCGATCGCCATCGAGAACGCCCGGCTGTACGAGGAGGCGCGCCGGCGCGAGCGCTGGCTGGAGGTCACCGCCGAGGTGAGCCAACAGCTGCTGTCATCCTCGGGCGAGGACCCTCTCAGCGTGATCGCGCGCAGCGTGCACGAGCTGGCCGACGCGGATCTGGTGACCGTGGTGCTGCCGGCGGCGACCGCCGGTGAGCTGATGATCGAGGTCGCCATCGGCCTGGGCGCCGACCGGCTGGTCGGCATGAGCTACTCGAACGAGCGCAGCGTGGCCGGCACGGTGATCGAGACCAGCGAGCCGATCCTGATCGACAACATCGACGACGAGCCGAGGTACCTGCTGCGCATGCGCGAAGTGGCTCCGCTGGCTGCCGTGATGGGCCTGCCGCTGGTGGGTTCCAGCAAGCCGCGCGGCTGCCTGCTGGTGGCGAAGTTGAGCGGTCGGCGAGGCTTCACCAGCAACGACCTGCAGATGGCGACCGCCTTCGCCAGCCACGCGGCGGTCGCCCTGGAGCTCGCCGACGCCCGCTCCTACCAGCAGCGGATGGTCCTGCTGGAGGACCGGGACCGGATCGCCAGGGACCTGCACGACCACGTGATCCAGCGGCTGTTCGCCGCCGGACTGACCGTGCAGAGCCTGCAGACCCGCCAGCTGGAGCCGGCGGCCGCGGCCAAGCTCGGGCGGGTGGTGACCGACCTCGACGACACCATCCGGCAGATCCGGACTTCCATCTTCGACCTGCGGGGAGCGCTGACCCCTGCCACCGCCAGCCTTCGGATGGCGCTGCTGGACGTAGCCACGGAGCAGGCCGTCCACCTCGGCTTCGAGCCGGCGCTGCGGTTCTCCGGACCGGTCGACTCGGTGACGACACCGGAGCTTGCCGACGAGCTGACCGCGGTGCTGCGCGAGGCACTGAGCAATGTGGCCCGCCATGCCCGGGCCGCCAGCGTCGCGGTCGTCCTCGACGTGTCGGGATCGCAGCTGTGCCTGTCGGTGGCCGATGATGGGGTCGGAATGGGCGACACCCATCGGCGCAGCGGGTTGGCCAACCTCACCGAGCGTGCCGCGCGGCACGGCGGATCACTGACTGTGACGAGCAGTCCGAATGAAGGAACGCAGCTGCGATGGCAGATAGCACTGAGCTGACCGATCAGATCCGGATCTTCCTGCTGGATGACCACGAGATCGTCCGGCGCGGTATCGCCGACCTGCTCTCGGCAACCGATGACATGGTGGTGGTCGGCGAGGCAGGTACCGCGGCCGAGGCGCTGCGGCGGATCCCGGCCACCCGCCCGGATGTCGCCCTGCTCGACGGCCGGCTTCCCGACGGCAGCGGCATCGACGTCTGCCGCGACATCCGGTCCTCCCATCCTGACGTCCGCTGCCTGATCCTCACCTCCTACGACGACGACGACGCACTGTTCGCCGCGGTGATGGCGGGCGCGTCCGGCTACCTGCTCAAGGAGATCCGGGGTTCGTCCCTGCTCGACGGCATCCGGCAGGTCAGGGCAGGGCATTCCCTGCTCGATCCGAGCGTCACCGAGCGAGTGATGCAACGCATCAGGACGGGACAGCAACAGGATCCGCGACTGGCGGGGCTGACCGATCGGGAGCGCGACATCCTGGACCTGATCGCCGAGGGACTGACCAACCGGCAGATCGGCGAGCGGCTATTCCTCGCGGAGAAGACCGTCAAGAACTACGTCTCGGCCTTGCTGGCCAAGCTCGGCATGCAACGCCGCACCCAGGCCGCCGTCTTCGGTTCGGAGCTCAAGCACCAGTAGTAGGCCCTTCGGTCCGGAGATCAGGTGGCTTTAGCCCCTAGTTGCCGCGGGACTGGTCCGGCAGGCTGGCAGAAGGACCAACCAGGGAGCCGCTCATGACCACGTCACCGGTAGTCGTCGGCGTCGACGCCAGTGCCGATGCCCGCTCGGCAGTGTTGTGGGCGGTGGCCGAAGCGGCCCTGGCGAACACCTCGTTGCTGATCGTGCATTCGCCCGGCCTGCCGACCGCAGCCACCGCTCAGCTGGGCGCGGCTCTGCGAGCCTGCGACGATGTGGGCCAGTCGGTGCTGGATGCCGCGGTGGCTATCGCCCGAGCCAGCCGGCCGGACGTGCCGGTGAAGGTCCTGCTCAGCCATGCCGATCCCGCTCAGGCGCTCATCGACGTCAGCGCCGAGGCCCAGTTGCTGGTGCTCGGCTCGCGAAGTGTCGCACCGGGTGAGCTGT
>JAVEEO010000482.1 GCA_030840415.1 Pseudonocardiales bacterium
TGCGGATCTTCTTCTGCATCCGGTCGTCGGACTCGTCCAGCTCGACGCGTATACCGCGCTCGACCAGGCGGGCTTCCACCGTGCGCAGGTAGTCCTCGTGCCGCGCGGCGATCGGGATCGCGACCACCTGCACCGGCGACAGCCACGGCGGGAAGGCGCCGGCGTAGTGCTCCACGAGCACCCCGATGAACCGCTCGATGGAGCCGAACTTCGCGGAGTGGATCATCACCGGCTGCTGACGCGACCCGTCGGCCGCTTGGTACTCGAGCTCGAAGCCGGCAGGCTGGTTGAAGTCGTACTGCACGGTCGACAGCTGCCAGGTGCGGCCGATTGCGTCCTTGGCCTGCACCGAGATCTTCGGGCCGTAGAACGCCGCGCCGCCGGGATCGGGCACCAGGTCGAGCCCGGATTCGATCGCGACGTCCTCGAGGATCCTGGTCGCGGTCTCCCACTGCTCGTCGGTCCCGACGAACTTGTCCGACTGCGGGTCCCGGGTGGACAGCTCCAGGTAGAAGTCGTCCAACCCGAAATCGCGGAAGAGTCCCAGGCAGAAGTTCAGCAGGTGCTTGACCTCGGCCGGCGCCTGCTCGGGGGTGCAGTAGCTGTGCGAGTCGTCCTGGGTCAGCCCGCGTACCCGGGTCAGGCCGTGCACCACCCCGGACTTCTCGTAGCGGTAGACGGTTCCGAACTCGAACAGCCGCACCGGCAGCTCGCGGTAGGACCGGCCCTTGGACCGGTAGATCAGGTTGTGCATCGGGCAGTTCATCGCCTTGAGGCGGTACTCGGCGTTCTCCAGCTCCATCGGCGGATACATGGTGTCGGCGTAGTACGGCAGGTGGCCCGAGGTGTGGAACAGGCCGTCCTTGGTGATGTGCGGGGTGTAGACGTAGGAGAAGCCTTCTTCGGTGTGCCGTCGGGAGATGTAGGCCTCCATCTCCCGGCGCAGCACCGCACCCTTGGGGTGGAACACGGCCAGACCGGAGCCGAGCTCGTCCGGGAAGCTGAACAGGTCCAGCTCCATCCCGAGCTTGCGGTGGTCGCGCTTGGCCGCCTCCTCCAGCTGCACCAGGTAGGCCTTCAAGGCGTCCTTGCTGGGCCAGGCGGTGCCGTAGATCCGTTGCAGTTGCTCGTTGCTCTGGTCACCGCGCCAGTACGCCGCGGCGGTGCGCATCAGCTTGAACGCCGGGATCCGCCGGGTGGTCGGCAGGTGCGGGCCGCGGCACAGGTCGGTCCAGGCCAGCGCGCCGTCCCGGTCGAGGTTGTCGTACATGGTCAGCGCACCGCCGCCGACCTGGGACAACTCCTCGGCGTCCAGCTCGGTGGGAGTGCGGTTGGCATCACCGCTGCCCTTGAGCCCGATCAGCTCCAGCTTGAACTTCTCGTGGGCGAGCTCGCCGCGGGCCTGCTCATCGCTGATCTCGCGCCGGGAGAAGCGCTGCGCCGCCTTGATGATGTCGGCCATCTTCTTCTCGATCGCCCCGAGGTCCTCCGGGGTGAACGGCCGCCTGGGCAGGAAGTCGTAGTAGAAGCCGTTCTCGACCGGCGGCCCGATACCCAGCAGGGTGCCCGGGAACAGCTGCTGGACCGCCTGGGCCATCACGTGCGCGGTGGAGTGCCGCAGCACCGCCAGGCCGTCGGCGGAGTCCATCGCGACCGGCTCGACCTCGTCGGCGGCGTCGAAAGCGACGTCCAGGTCGCGCAGCTGGCCGTGCGAGTCGCGCACCACCACCACGCCGGACGGGCCGGTGAGATCGACGCCGGCCGCCTCCAGCGCGGCCCGCGGAGTAGTTCCGGCGGCAACCGCAACCGACGGCCGGGCGGCCTGGACGGTGGACTGCGATGCAACGCTGGACACGGGTTTCTCCTCTGCGAGCCCTTGTGGATCAAATCGTGGATCAGTTGTGAGCCGATTGCGGCCGATGCCTCCCCGACGTGGGGCGCACCGTGCATGCTAGTGCGGTGGCCCGACAGTCCCGAGTCGATATCGCCGTCGCCCGCGCCGCCACCGCCGGCGTGCTGCTGATCGCCGCCTGTACCGGCTCGTCCAAGCCACCGGCTGGAACGCCGACCGGATCGTCGGCCGCTTCGCCGGGAGCCGCCTCGACCAGTGCGAGCCGGTCCGGGGCGGCAACCTCGCCGGCCGGGCCGGCGCAGCCCTCGACCTCGCACCGGCCGGCTACCCCGGGCACCGTCCGGATCGGCTTCGCCGGCGACGTGCACTTCATGGAGCGGACCGTCCGCCGGCTGGCGGCCGATCCGGCCACCGCCTTCGGGCCGGCCGCGGCGGTGCTATCGGCACCCGACCTGACGATGGTCAACCTGGAGACCTCCGTCTCGGTCGGCGGCCGGCCGGAGGTCAAGTCTTTCACCTTCCAGGCGCCGCCCTCGGCGTTCTCCGCGCTGCGAGCCGCCGGCGTCGACCTGGTCACGATGGCCAACAACCACGCCGCCGACTACGGCTCGGACGGGCTGGCCCAGACCCTGGCGGCCATTCGGCGAACGGGCTTTCCGGTGGTCGGCATCGGCGCGAACGCGGACGCCGCCTTCGCGCCGTACTACACGCAGGTCAACGGGGTCCGGCTGGCGTTCCTGGCCGCCAGCCAGGTCCTGGAGGAGACGCTGGCCCACTTCTCGGCCACCGCCTCCCGGCCCGGCATCGCCAATGCCTACTCCGACCGGCTGATCTCCTCGGTGCGGACCGCCCGGGCACATGCCGACGTGGTGATCGTCTACCTGCACTGGGGCACCGAGTACCAGAGCTGCCCGAACGCCGACCAGCGGATGCTGGCCGACCGGCTGGCCGCAGCGGGGGCGACCGCGGTGATCGGGACGCACGCGCACGTTCTGCAGGGCGCCGGCTGGCGACCGGACGGCAGGTTCGTGGCCTACGGCCTGGGCAATTACCTCTGGTGGCACTCGTTCGGCAACACCCAGGACGACAACGGCGTACTGACGCTGACCGTGACCGGCAACCGGGTCAGATCGGCGGTCTTCGCCCCGGCCCGGCTGGACGACCGGGGGATCGCGGTGCCCGCCACCGAAGCCCAGGGCCGCCGCATCCTCGACCAATGGAACCAAGCCCGCGGCTGTGCCGGGCTGCTTGCCGCCCCGCCCCGCTAGCCGGCGGTTGAGAACCGTTCGGATTCAGCCTGCCGGGTCCGGTCCGGTGACCGGGGCGCTCCGGTCGGGAGCGGCTTCCCGCTGGCCGCCGAACAGGCGGTCCTCGTCCAGCGCGGAGGTCTGCACGACGAGCACGTCGCACACCGCGTGGCGCACGACGTTGCGGGGAACCGATCCGAGTACCTCTCCCTCAGCGGCACCCAGCCCGCGGTTCCCGACGACGATGAGGTTCGCCGGGTTCGCGCCGACGGCGTCCAGCAGGGCCTGCGCCGGATCGCCGGGAACCAGCCGCAATCACTTGTGCCGTGGCCGAACTGTGCGCCGTGTTCGCTGTCGCCCAGCTGGTCAAATCAAAGCTCGAGGCCGTCGGCTACCGGGTGATCCTGACAAAGACCAGTGCGACACAACGAGTTTCGCTGGGGCAGCGGGCGGCCATCGCCAACGCTGCCCACGCGTCGCTGGCCGTGAGCATTACGACCAGGGCGGCCCGAACGGTGGCATCGGATTCAACCGGGGCAATAACGTCGTTTACTACCAGCCTGAGCAGAAAGT
>JAVEEO010000483.1 GCA_030840415.1 Pseudonocardiales bacterium
TGTCCCCCGCTGACCGGTCCCGCAGCGACCTCCGCTCGCAGCTGGCCGGTCTGGCCGGCCAGCTGCGACCGGCCAGCCAGGCGGCCGACCTGCTGCCCGACCTGCTGGGCCGCACCGGCACCCGGCGGTACTTCGTGGGACTGGAGAACGAGTCGGAGTCCCGCGGCATCGGCGGCATCCCGGGCGCCTTCGCGATCGTGACGGCTCGCGACGGCCGGCTGGGCTTCGAGCGGTTCGACAGCGACACCACCCTGAGCAAGGTGCGGACCGGGCTGGACCTGGGTCCTGAGTACCAGCAGCGCTACCGGGCCGCCGACCCGGTCAACACCTACTCCAACTCGACGATCAGCCCGGACTTCTCCGAGGCCGCCCGGATCTGGGCGGCGATGTGGCTGAAGTACAGCGGCCAGCGCATCGACGGCGCGCTGGCGATCGATCCGACCGCCGTCTCCTACCTGTTGAAGGTGACCGGCGCCGCTGCGCTGCCCGGCGGCGGCACGGTGACCGGAACGAACGTGGTCAGCCTGACCCAGCAGGCGCTGTACCGGACCCATCCCGACAAGGCGGCCCGCAAGGCCTACCTGCTCCAGATCGCCCGGGCCATCTCGGTTCGGCTGATGTCGGCGCACGGCTCGACCGGCCTGGTGCGGGCCGCGGTCCAGGCCGCCGACGAGCGCCGGATCCTGGCCTGGAGTGCCGACCCGGCGGTCCAGCGGCGGCTGGTCGACGCCGGGGTCGCGGGCACCCTGCGCGCCGGACCCGGCTACCTCGCCGGTTTCAGCACGGTGAACGCCACCGGCGGCAAGCTGGACTACTACCTCACCCGCGCCATGACCTACTCCCGGCAGGGCTGCGGGGCCGCCAGCACCAGCATGTCGACCTTCACCCTGGCCAACGAGGTGCCCGACGGGCCGCTGCCGGCCTACGTCACGCTGCGACTGGACGCACCGGGCTACCGCACCCGCCCCGGTGACAACAAGGTGCTGCTCAGCTACTACGGAACGCCGGGCTCGCGCATCACCGGCGTCAGCCTGGACGGCCGGCCGGTGGTGGTGATGCCCTCGTCCGAGCACGGGCTGACGGTGCTGACCCTGCCGCTGGAGCTGGCCCGCGGTTCCCGGCACACGGTCACGGTGACGGCGAGCGAGCCGGCGGTGGCCGACGAGTCAGCGGGGACCCAGATCCTGCGCCAGCCCGCGGTGCACCCGGTGGTGGTGACCACCCGGCTGCCCGACTGTGGCTCCTGAGGCTCGCGCGGGCTCCTGGAACTTGCGCGGGCTCCGGGGGCCTCGCCCCGGGATCGGGGCTAGGCCCGCAGGCCGAGTTCGATGTTGAGCGCCTGACGCAGCATGGTCGAGGACGTGTGCACGGTGTAGGGCAGGTAGAAGACCTCGACGCCGACCTCGGCGAACTCGCGCTCGAGCCGGTTGCCCTTGTCGGTGCCGCGCCAGTCGTCACCCTTGATGATCACGTCGAACCGCAGCCGCTGCCACATCTCGAGCTTGGTGGGCACGTCCTCCTCGACGGCCTCGTCCACGTAGCGGATGCTGCTGACGATCTCCAGCCGCTCGGCCAGCGGGATCACCGGGCTCTTGCCCTTCGCGCGGCGGCTCAGGTCGTCGCTGACGACGCCGGCGATCAGGTAGTCACAGGCCAGTCGCGAGTTGCGCAGGATGTTGAGGTGCCCGATGTGGAACATGTCGTAGACACCGGGGGCATAGCCCACTCGTCGAGGCCCCACCGAGTTGAGCGCGTCCACCATTTCCCCCGTACATCCCTGGCACCCACGGGCGCTACGTGCAAACAATGTTAAGATTACCGGATCGCACTGCCGATGTCTTGCTTTACGCGGATTTCATAAGCAGCGACCAAGACCAACCGGAAAGAGCGGCCGGAACGATGACTGATACCTGGTTGGTTGCCGGCGGTGCGGGCTACATCGGAGCCCATGTGGTGCGCAGCCTGCAGGCCGGCGGCATCGGCGCGGTCGTGATCGATGACCTCAGCACCGGCGACCCGGGCCGCGTCGAGGCGCCCTTCGTGCACGGCGACATCGGCGACCTCGACCTGGTGACCGACACGCTGCGCCGGCACCGGATCACCGGAGTGGTGCACCTGGCCGCCGACAAGCAGGTCGCCGAGTCGATGCTCGAGCCGCTGCGCTACTACCGTCGCAACGTCGTCAACCTCCTGCAGCTGCTCACCGCGATGGACCGGGCCGGCGTCGGCAGGCTGGTGTTCTCCTCCAGTGCCGCGGTCTACGGCATGGTCGAGTCCGCGCTGGTCGGCGAGGACCACCCGGCCCGGCCGATCAACCCCTACGGCGAGACCAAGCTGGTCGGCGAGTGGCTGATCCGCGACCACGCCAGGGCAACCGGCCTGCGGTTCGCGGCGCTGCGCTACTTCAACGTCGCCGGCACCGCCGCTGCCGAGCTCGGCGACCTGGGCCGCACCAACCTGATCCCGATGGTGTTCGACGCGCTGGAGCGCGGCGAGCAACCGGTGATCTTCGGTACCGAGCACCGCACGCCGGACGGCACCTGCGTCCG
>JAVEEO010000552.1 GCA_030840415.1 Pseudonocardiales bacterium
ACTCCAGTACCGGTGGCCGCATCACCCGAGTGTTCACCACCACCGGGCGGGTGGTCTCGGTCGAGCCGTAGCAGTCGGTGATCGGGCAACCGAGAAGCTGCTCCATGAAGTCCTTGGTCTCGGCCGACAGCGGCGCGCTGCCGCACAGCGCGCAGACGATCCGGCCGCCGAGCAGGCCGTCGCGGGTCGCGGCCTCGGCGGCGGCGTCGGCCGAGGCGGCACCGGTGGCCCGCGCGCTGAGCTGGGCCAGCCGGAACCGTTGCCGCACCATGTCGCAGATCCGGGGAACCAGGCTGAGCACGGTCGGGCGGGCCAGCGAGATGTCCTCGAGCAGGGTGGACATGTCGCGGGTCGCGGTGAAGAAGCCGATGCCACCGGAGGACAGCCCCGACACCAGCCAGGAACGTCCGTTGACGTGGCTCATCGGCATGTAGTGCAACACGATCGTCGGCACTGGCAGGTCGGCGGACGAGCCGGCGTTCCTGATGCCGTTGCGGCTGTTCTGCCAGATCCGGGTGATCATGGCCCGGGTGTAGATGGCGCCCTTGGGCTCGCCGGTGCTGCCCGAGGTGTAGATCAGGCTCGCCAGCCGTTCGCCGTCGGCGCGCTGCCGCGGCGGCTCGGGCAGTCCCGTGCCTCGTGCCAGCTCGGCGTCCAGGGTGCGGACCCGGGCCCGGCCGGACAGGCCCCCCTCGGCCGCGGCCAGCGCCTCGCGGTGCGAGTCGAGCCGGTCGTCGTAGTCGAAGACGACGACCTCGCCGACCACGCCGGCTTCGCGCACCAGCTCGACGGCGGTGCCCAGCGACTCGACGTCGGCGGCGAGGGTGCGGGGGCGGGTCTCGGCCAGGATCGGCAGCAGCTGCGCCGCCGGCACGCCGGTGCTGAGCGGGACCACGACCGAACCCGCGCGCTGGCAGCCGAGGTCGATCACCGCGTAGTCGATGCTGGTGAAGCCGAGCACCGCGACGAAGTCGTCGACGGCCTCGGAACCTCCGGACGCTTCAGCCGCGGGCAAACCAGCCCCGGGCAATGCAGCCCCGGGCAACGCAGCCCCGGGCAATGCGGCACCGTGCGAGTCGGCCTCGGTCCGGGCCTCGTGCAGGGTGGCCGCGAACGCACCGGCGCGCTGCCACAGCTGGGCGTAGGACACCGTCTCGACTTCCTGGCCGTGCTCGTGTACGAGCGCGCCGCTCGACGGGTCCCGGACCACCCGGCGCGCCCGGCGGGCCAGAGCCGGCCGGTCGGCGTAGCCGGCCATCGCCGCGGCGATGGTGGCGACCAGGTCGCCGTCGGCCGCTTCGATCGTGGCCGCGACCTGCTTCGACGGGGCGGCCGCGGCGAAGGCGGGGTCCTCGGCCAGCAGCCGCCGCACCCGTTCGGCGATCGGGGTCGCCGGCGTCCGGGGCACCGTTTCTCCTGGGGCGGAACCGGCTGGACGCTCGCTCATGTCGCGAAGGCCCACGAGACCCCGCCGCCGCGCGAGACGTTGACGACGGCCTCTCCCGAGCCGCGGACCAGCAGCCCGCTCGGCCCGTCGCCGTAGACGAACATCCCCAGCACGAAGTGGTGGCGCCTGGCCCTGCCCTCGAGATCGACCAGGTCGAGGGTCTGGGCGCGCACCCGACGCTGGCAGTTCCAGCCGTCGAGGTCGGCACTGAGCAGCCGGCGCAGCTGCTCGGCGTCGTAGTCGGCACCGACCAGGACGTTCTTGCCGCCGTAGGACCAGCTGCGCTTGAACACCAGCTCGTCCCGGTCGGCGACGACCTCCTCCAGCCGGTCCGGGGTCAGGTCGAAGGTGTGCGGGACGAACCGGCGGATCACCTCGACCTGCTCCGGGCGCAGCAGGCGCTGCCAGCCGGGATCGCACAGCAGCGAGAACCACCGGCGGTGCATCCGCAACTCGGCCTCGAACATGCACGAGAAGGTCATGCCACTGTCGCGCAGCCGCACCAACAGGGCACCCTCGTCGTCGGTGTCCTCAAAGGTCGTCAACCGGTGGACGAGGGTGCGCTCGGCCTCGGCCGGGGTCAGCCAGCGCTCCGGGAAGCTCAGCTCGTCGCAGAAGTGGATCTCGGCCTCGGGCAGCAGCCAGCGCAGGAAGCGCTGCAGCATGACGTGCTCGCCGAAGCCCTGCGGACGGTGCTTGCTCGACTCCAGGATGACGAACCGGGTCCAGCCGTTGGTGCGCATCGCGTCGGCGTACTGGAAGGCCAGCTGCCGCATCGGCGACACCCCGGCCATCGGCCGGCCGAGCAGGTCGGCGTAGGCGGCCGCGCTGTAGTACGCGTCGCAGCCGCCGACGGCGCAGAAGTGGTTGACCTCGCAGAACGCGTAGCCGGTGTCGGTGGGGATGATGTCGGCGCGCAGTGCCCGCATGCCGCGGCTGGCCACCGTCGGCCAGTCCAGCTGCGCGGCCATCGGCCCCGGCACCGAGAACATCGCCGTGAGCTCGTCCGGTGAGTGCTGCGCGACGAGGTGGCTCAGCAGGGTGTCCTGCGCGTCGGCCAGCAGCACCGTGGCGCGTTCGAGCTCGGCGAGCTCCCGGCCGTCGAGGCGGAACGCGTACGGCAGGGTG
>JAVEEO010000556.1 GCA_030840415.1 Pseudonocardiales bacterium
CCGGGATCGGTGCATTCCTCGGTCAGCGACAGTGCCGGCACGATCGTCTGACCGCTCTTGCGCACCGCCTCGATGGCACCCCAGACCCGGGTCCCGGCAACGTCGAGGGACTCGCCGTGCTCGAACCGGATCCGCTCGGCGAGCCGGAAGCCGGCCGCCCCGAGCAGGTCCTGCCAGGTCGCCTCGTCCCGCTCGGCCACCGCTTCCAGGTCGCAGCCCACCGTGCTCTCCCCGGCCACCAGCAAAGTCACGCCGGCACCGTGGGCGGCGCTGACCTGCTCCTCGCCGGCGGTCTCCGGCTTGCCGTCCGGGCGGTAGCTCAGCACCGCCTGCAGGCCGAGCGCCACCCCGAGTGCCGTCGCGGTACCCGACCGACGAGCCGGTGGCCAGGTGTCGGCCGAGGCGTCGTCGACCAGCACCACCCGGTGACCGCCGCCGGCCTGGTCGAGCCGCCGTTCCAGATGCGGGCCGAGCAGCGCCGGGTGCCACGGACCGGAGCCGTCGGTGACCCGCACCGCGTGCAGGGTCAGGCCGCTCCAGTGCGCGATCACCTTGCCCGACGGCACCCGTACGTCCAGGTCGTAGACGTAGGTGTTGCCGCTGCGGTGCCGCTCCAGCGCGTACAGGGTGAGCCGCTCGGAGCTGTTGATGGCCTCCGCCGGTGCCGGGTAGAGCTTGTCGATGCCCGACGGCAGCAGGGTTCCGGTCGGCACGCACACCTGGATGGCGTGCATGAAGGCGTCCCGAGCACCCGGATCACCCAGCAGCAGCCGGCTGGGCAGGTAGGGGGCGAACCAGGCCACGGTGTCGTCGACGTCGATGTCGGCGACGCACGAGGTGGCAGCGCTGTACCGGTAGCCGGCCACCCGCTGGAATCGCCTGCCCTGGAACATGATCCGGCCGTACAGGTCGCGCTGCGGATCCAGCGCCAGCGGCGGGGTGTCCTCCGACACAGGCGGCATCTGGTCGCCCTCGATCTCCGGCCGCGGTTGCACCAGGATGGCCGCGAAGTGCTCGGCCTGGAATCCGGTGTCGCTGCTGCGGATGGAGACCCGGACCCGGCCCGGGGCCACCGTCTGGGCGGCGATCCGGATGGTGGTCTGGCCGTGCACCGGTACCACGATCGGTCGGTTGAATCGGACATCCTCGAAGCCGGGCACGGTGCTCGCGCCGGTCAGCGCGGCCCCCGCCTGCGCCATCGCCTCCATGCCCATCACCGCCGGGAACAGCAGTTCGCCGTCCAGGTCGTGATCGGCCAGGTACAGGTCGGTGCCGGCGGACAGGTCGGTCTCGACGACCAGTTCGACCCCCGCGACCTGCTGCACCGGCCGGTCGACGAAGCGCAGCAGCGGCAGCTCCGCCTCGGCGAAGGCCAGCGTCGGCAGGCCCGAGACCCGGCCCATCACCACCGGCACGGTGGGGGCGTCCGGATCGTCGACCAGCCGGCGGCAGACCGCCAGTCCCGCCTCGGTCGGGATCGGCTCGATCCCCGAGCGGATCAGCGAGTCGAGCACGCCCAGCCGCTCCCCCATGCCGGTTCCCGACCACACCGACCACTCGATGCACCGGCAGCGGACGTTCGGGTGCGCCTGGCCGAAGGCCCGGGTGCGCTCGGCCATCCAGTCGTTGGCGGTGGCGTAGTGCGCCTCGCCGGCCAGGCCGGCCCGGCCGATGATGCTGCCGAAGGTGACCAGCAGCCGCAGCGCGTCCGGATCCAGCGCGGCCAGCACGTGTTCCAGGCCGGCCAGTTTGACCTCGACGGTGCGGTCGAACTCGGCGGCGCCCAGCATGGTCAGCGGCCGCGGCTCGTTCACCCCCGCGCCGTGCAGCACCGCGGTGATCGGACCCCAGTCCGCCACCACGGCGGCAACCGCCTGGTGCACCTGCTCGGCCGAGGTGACGTCGACCCGGTGGTAGCGGTAGGCCACCTGCCGGCCCTGAATCCTGGCCAGGTTGGCGGCCAACTCGCTGTCCTCGGCCGGGTCGGACCGGCCGAGGATCACCAGTTTCGCCCCGGACTCGGCGGCCAGCTGCAGCGCGCACTCGCTGGTGATTCCCTTGCCGCCACCGGTCACCAGCAGCACGTCCGCGTTGCCCAGGTAGGACTCCAGCGGTTCCGGACGCTCGGGGTAGAGCGTGAGTTCGGGAACCCGGACCGCCGCATCGGCGGCCAGGTGGAACTCGCCGAAGCCGGTGGTCAGCCCGACGCAGGCGGCCGCGGTGTCGAGCAGCCGTGCTGACGGGCTGCCCTGCTCCGGGCCGTCCTCGAACAGCAGGACGGTGGTTGGGATCTGCGGGTGTTCCAGGTGCAGGGTGCGGGCCAGTGCGGCGGCACCGCCGACGGCCACAAACCGCCGGCCGTCGGCGATGGCCTGCCGGGCGGCGTCCAGCATCGGAGCGCTCGACCGGCCGGCACCGCCCTGCGGCGCGTACAGCAGCACGCCGTCGCCCAGCCCGGCCCGCTCCAACCGGTGGGCCAGCCCGACCAGCAGCAGGTGTTCCTCACCGGCACCGAACAGCTGCCAGCGCGATGGCGGATGCACCGCCTCCAGCGGGGCGATCTCGATCGTGTGCAGGTCGGTGACGAAGGCGTGCACCCACGGGTCCAGTCCGTCCAGCACCGGCCGGTGCGACCGGTGCTGCGGCGCGCCGCTGGGCAACTCGTCGAGCAGGTCGGCGATGTCGCCGAGGGTGGCGGTGGCGTAACTGGTGGCCACCTCCGGCACCGGCAGGCCGCGCTCGCGGGCGGCCTCGCTGACGATCTGCCCGACGGTGATGCTGGAGAAGTGCAGCTCGTCCAGCGGGGCGGTCTCGGCGCTGATGTGCTCGATCGGGATCTCGGCCCGCTGGGCGGCGATCCGGCGCAGGGTGTCCAGGGTGCTGCCACCCGGTTGCGCGCCGGTCGGTGCGGCTGGCACTGCGACGGTGCCGGCAGCGGCCGGTGACCCGACACTGGCCGGGATGGCCGGCGCTGCCGGGGCGGTGCTGGCCACCAAGCTGGTCACCAAGCTGGTCGCCGGGCCGGTGCCGGCCGGCAGCGGCAGTGCCGCCGGCGCCGACTCGCAGGGGTTGGCGAAGAACCGCAGTTCCTTGCCGATCTGCAGCGGCCGGCGGTACCGGTCGGCGAACAACCGCTCGGTACGCACCGGGGCACCGGCCGCGAACAGCGCACCGGCCACCCGCAGGGTGCCGGCGACGGAGTCGGAATCGGCCTCCATCGACACCGCCGGCGTCACCGGGGAGATCTCGGTTGCCAGGTCGCTGAGGATGGTGCCCGGCCCGACCTCGACCAGCAGGTCCACCGAGCCAGCCAGCGCCGCCACCGCCGGCGAGAACAGCACCGGCTGCATCACCTGCCGTTCGAGCAGGTCGGCCACCGGGACGGCGCGCTCCAGTTCCCCACCGGTGACGCTGGAGTACAGCCCGGTCGACACGGGGCCGAAGCTCTGCTCGTCCAGGTGGTCGCGCAGGCCGCGGGCGGCAGCGGCCACCGCCGGGGAGTGGAAGGCGTGCGAGACCCGGATCCGGACGGCGTCGATGCCGGCCTCACGAGCCCGGCCGAGGACATTCTCGATCGCCTCGGCGCTGCCCGAGAGCACCGTCTGGCGCGGGGCGTTGAGGCCGGCGACCACCAGCGGCAGGCCCTCGATCAGCGATTGGGCCTGCCTGACGGAGGTGCGCAGGCTTGCCATCGCGCCGCCGCCGTCGCTGGCAGTGCTCATGATCCGGCCGCGAACCCGGGCGATGTCGAGCAGCTGGTCCTCGGCCAGCGCACCGGCCCAGTGCAGCGCGGTCAGCTCGCCGAGGCTGTGCCCGGCGCAGCCCATCGCCGTGATGCCCAGGTCTGCCAGCACCCGCAGGCCGGCCAGCGAGGCGGTGACGATGCGCGGCTGGGCGATCTCGGTGGCCACCAGGTCGGCTCCGGCGGGTACCGGGTGCTCGCGGTAGAGCGCATCCACCCGGTCGAAGCGCCGCCGCAGCGCACCCCCGTCGGAGCGGCTGCCGGCACCCTGGCCGGGAAACAGGTAACCGATTCGGGGACGGCTGTGCCCCACCCCGAGGAAGATCGACTGCTTGACCCGGACCACCTCCCGTACCCCGGACAGCGCCAGGTCGGCCAGGATGGTCAGCCGCTCGGCCGCCTCGTCCGGGGAGCCGGCGACCACCGCGGCCCGGACCGGCCGGCCGTCCAGGTTGTCGGCCAGCGTGGCGGCCAGGTCGCCGAGCTCGGCGTAGGACAGCCCGGCGGCGAAGGCCGCCAGCTCCCGGGCCCGTTCGGCCAGCGCGTCGGTGGACACCGCGTCCAACAGCAGCAGTTCCGCGTCCTGCCGGGAACGGCTCAGCTGCACCGTGCGCGCATCCAGCTCGGCCGGCCGAGCCTCGTCCACTCCCTCGATCACCAGGTGGGCGTTGATGCCGCCGAAGCCCATCGACGACACCCCGGCCCGGCGCGGCCGGTCGACCGGCCACGGCTCGGCGCTGACCGGCAGCCGCAGCATCTCGGCGTCCACGCCGTCGGACTGCTCGACGGTGCCGGTCGCCGGCGGGATCACCTGGTGGTGCACCGCCAGCACCGCCTTGAGCACCCCGGCCACCCCGGCCGCGGCCTTGGTGTGCCCGATGTTGCCCTTGATGGTGCCCAGCGGCAGCGGTCCGGACCCGCCGCCCTCGCGGCGTCGGGCGGCGACGAAGACCGACAGTTCGGTGGCGTCGCCCAGCGGCGTACCGGTGCCATGGCCTTCCAGGTATTCGATGCTGCCGAAGCTGAATCCGGCCTTCTGGTAGGCCGCGTCGATGGCCCGCTGGTGACCGGCGGCCTCGGGCCGCGTGATGCCACCCTTGCCGTCGGAGGAAATCCCCCAGCCGCGGATCACCGCGTACCGGCGCAGTCCCTGGGCGCGGGCGTCGCTGTCGCGCATCAGCACCAGCACGCCGCAGCCCTCGCCGGGCCAGAACCCGTTCGACCGCTTGTCATAGACCCGCATCTCGCGCCTGGCCAGCGCGCCGGTCTTGGCGAAGCCGACCACTTCGAACGGGTCGATGGACAGGTCCACCCCGCCGGCCAGCGCGGCGCCCAGTTGACCGTCGGCCAGCGCGTTGCAGGCGGTGGCGATCGACAGCAGCGAGGACGAGCACGCTCCGTCCACGACGTACCCGCCGCCGCCGAAGTCGAAGAAGTTGCAGATCCGGCCGGCAATGGTGTTGGCCAGGCCACCGGCCAGGCTGTCCTCGTCGATGGGCGGGAACGGCGCCTTGTACTGCTCCTCGAGCGCATCGAGGAAGCTCGCCAGCCGCGCCGGCGTCCAGTCGGCCTGCTCGGCCAGCGCCGCGGCCACGGTGCGCCGGACGTAGGGCCACCGCAACCGCATCACGCTGGCCCTGGTGAACTCGCCGGTGAGGCTGTTGCCGATGAACACCCCGGTCTGCATGCCGGGCAGGCCCACCCCGCCGGGGAAGCCGGCATCGGCCAGCGCCCGGGCGGCGGTGTCCAGCGCCAGCCAGTGGGTCATGTCGGTGGCACGGAAGGTGGAGCCGGCGATCCGGTACTTGACCCGGTCGAACTCGAATCCCTCGATGACAGCGGCCTTGCGGGTGTAGTGCTGGTCGGGCGTGGCCGGGTCGGGATCGAAGTAGTCCTCCGGGTTGAGCCGGACCTTGGGGATGTTGCGGAAGGCCCGCCGACCGGTCAGGACGTTGTCCCACAACTGCTGGTGGTCATCGGCGTCCGGGTACCGGCAGGCCATTCCGACGACGGCTATAGGTGTGCTGCTCACTGGAGGCTTCCTTCGGTGACGCGCGGCGTACCGGCTTGCCGGGTGGGTCGGTGCGAGCGCTTGCGCGCCAGGTGCACCACCCACCAACCGGCTCCACGCAGTCCGCAGACGAGGGTGACGGAGAAGAACAGGGTGTAGACGACGTTGAAGGCCATCAGCACGCCGTAGACCATCGCGACCGCTGAGCCGAACATGAACTGGGGACGGGCCTTGCTCGGCGTGGTCCCGGGGTCGGAGATCATGTAGTTGGTGAACAGGATGAAGGCGATTCCGCTCATCACCGCCAGTGCCGAGTTCAGCGCCACGTCGTAGATCCAGTACCGCAGCACGGCCTGGATCACGAAGCCGCCGAGCCAGCCCAGCAGCAGCGGGATCTTGCGGGTCAGCGAGGCGTTGAGCACCGTGCCGGCCATCGCGATCACCAGCACGATGCCGATCCGGTAGAAGGCATTGACGTTCTCGCTGAACTGGTACGGCGGCGCGATGCTGACGAACGAGCTGAACGCCACCAACGTCACGGTGATGCCGAAGTTCGAAGGGTTCATGAAGTGCCGCATGCGGCCGTTGATCGGTGCCTGCAACACGTTCTTGGCCGTGATGCCGACCACCACGCCGAACAGCACCGGCAGCAACTGGTTGTTGGCGTAGACGAGCATGTTGACCGCGAGCGCGGTGATGTGTGCCGGCAGCAGGAATTCATAGACCGAGCGTGGGTTGCGGGGATCGAAGCGCAGCGGCCGCTGCTGGGCCCAGCCACCCAGGAATTCGAAACCGATCTCGGTGGCATAGGCGGTCAGCACGCACAGGATCGGCCACAGCCAGGGCTGCTCGAAGCCGAGCAGGGTGTAGCCCAGCACGTTGAACACCGAGATCGACATCGCGAAGTTGCGCAGGGCGAGGTAGCGCGGGTCGGGCGGCACGGGTGCGCTGGCGACCGGACGGGCAACTGGTGCCGGGGCCTGCTGGACGGTGGCCGGGCCAGCGATCTCACTGCCGGGGGGAACGAGCGCCTTGGTCATGAGCGGGTGATCTCCTTGATCGAGCTGCCGAGCAGCAGGGCGTGGCTGCCGGGTGCGAGTTGGGTGCGCTGGCTGTGCCAGGCACCGGACTGATCGCGCCAGCTGAGGTCGACGGTGACCGGACCGCTGGCGTCGCCGAGCCCGAAGTGGACGTCGAAGCTGACCTTGCCGCCGTGTCCGCCGCCGCCGTCGAGCTGCTGCAGCTGCGGTCCGGCGCTGGTGACGACCCGGGCGACGGCACCGTAGGCCGGGGACAGCCCGGTGGCGGCTGAGGATCCGCCGTCGGCGCCGGCTACCGGCTCTTCGGTGGTCGCCGGCCGGTACAGCTGCAGGTTGAGGTAGTTGCCGAGACGGGGCGAGGTGTTGCGGTAGAAGACCGGCAACGCCCACTGCCGCGCCACCGCGAAGTCGAGGGTGCCGGTGCCGGTGCTGTCGCCGATCGCGACTCCGCGGCTGGGAATCCGATCCGCCGTGGTACCGACCTGCTCGCTGATGTTGACGAACTTCGCCGAGGTCGACGAGCGGGCGTAGAGGGCGAAGGCATCGTGGCCGGAGACGTCGTCGCCGGGCTTGAAGTGCGGCCACATGGCCGGGTTGGCGATCAGGTCGTCGTTGCTGATCGCCAACTCCTGCAGCCAGTTCCACCGATCGATGGTGCCGCGCACGAAGCCGTCGCTCTGCAACACGTCCTGGTGGCCCTGGTTGAGCAGGTCAGCGGCCTTGACGTCCCAGGACCAGCCGGTCCAGGCCAGCCCATCCTGCTGGGCGCGCTGGCTGAACGGCGCCTGCCCGGACTCCATCGCCCGGCGCATCTCGGCGGCCGTGTCGGCGTCGTTGTGCCAGGCGAAGTTGCTCTCCTGCAGGCCCCAGGTGGCGGTGATGTTGCTGACCAGGAGGTCGAAGCGACCCTGGTTGTCCAGGTCGGTGAAGTCCGCGCCCATCCCCTTGAACGAGTCGTGGCCGATCACGAAGGACTTCGGCGTGGTCGGGGTACGGCTTCCCACCACCGCCCGGAACCGGATCTTGCCGGGGGTGGACAGGTTGTAGAGCAGGTGATCGCGGCCGAAGTCGTTGGCCACGTACACCTCGGGCTTGCCGTCGTCGGTGAGGTCGGCCGAGGTGATCGCCAGGGTCCAGCCACTGGCCACGGTGAGCGGGATCGCGCCGGGTTGTTCGAGGTAGCGCACCGAGGGCGTGCTCGACGTGCCGCCGTTGGCCGTCCACCGCAACACCCGGTCGCCGCCGCCATTGGTCGCGTGCGACAGGGTGTTGTCCATGACGAACTCGCCGCTGGACTGGGTGTCGAGGATCGCCACGTCGGGGAAGTAGTTGCCGACCACGATGTCGGGGTGGCCGTCACCGTCGAGGTCGGCGATCCCCACGGCGTTGGTGTTCCACCGCGCTCCGTGGTACTGGCCGTCGACGTTGGCGGTGGGGACGAGTTCCTGCGGCAGGTATGAGGCAAGCGACAGCGGCTGCCGGCTTTCCTTGGCCAGGAAGACGATCGGGGTCCGGCCCCAGTAGTAGACCAGCAGGTCCATCCGCCCGTCGCCGTTGTAGTCGCCCGGCACGCAGCCCATCGGGGCCATGTTCTCGTCCATCGGCAGCCCGTTGGGCCGCAGCAGGAACGGGGTGAACCGGTCGGCCGGGGGCGCGGTCGGGGTATAGGTGACCACCGCCTCGTTGGTGCGGGTGTCGGTGAAGCACAGCGCGTCCGAGCGGCCGTGGCCGACCAGGTCGTTCATCGCGATGCTGGAACCGACGGCCGACAACCAGGCCCGGATGTGCTGATAGTCGGGGTTGACAGCCCGCTCGGTCCGGGTCGGTACCGCGTCGTAGCCGGGCGGCAGTGCGATCGGCAACTGCTGGAACCGGTAGGGGCTCGCGACCTGCGCGGCCGAGGCGGTCCGCACCGGCAGTTGGCCTACCACCAACAGCGTGCCGGCCAGTCCCAGCGCGCACAGCGCCGGCACCAGTCTGCGGAATCTGGTTCGTTGCATTGAAAAACTCCTTCTGGTTCCACTGGCTCGGCGACGCGGGACGCGGGTGTCCGGTCAGGCCTTGACGGCAAGTCCGCACCACATGGGCAGCGGGCGGGGACCGGTGTGCGCGGCGGGCGGCCGCCAGTCCGGCAGTTCCACAATTCCGGGGGTGACCAGCTGCAGCGGCTCGAGCAGCGCCTCGACTTGCGCCCGGGTGCGCCGGGTGATCGATTCGCCCCATTGCTGGTTGAGCTGCTCGAACGTCTCGTCCATCGCCTGGTCGCCGTCGGCGCGGGCGAAGTGCGAGACCGCGACGTAGGAGCCCGGGCACAGCGCGTCGTGGAGCTGCCGGGCCAGCTTGCCGGCGACGGCGTCGTCGTCGATGAAGTGCAGGATGCCGAACAGGACCAGGCCCACCGGCCGGTCGAAGTCCAGGTGCCGGCCCGCTTCGGCGAGGATCGCCGCCGGATCGTGCATGTCGTTGCCGAGGTACCAGACGTGCTGGGCGCCGCTGTCGGACAGAAGCTGGCGGGAGTAGTCGACGACCACCGGGTCGTTGTCCACGTAGACGACCTTGGCGGCCGGGTCCAGGGACTGGGCGGTCAGATGGACGTTGCCCATGGTGGGCAGCCCGGAGGCGATGTCGAGGAACTGCCCGACACCGGCCTCACTGACCAGGTAGGTCACGATCCGCTCGAGCGCTCGGCGGGCGCTGCCGATGTCCAGCCGCACGCCGTCGACCCCGCCGACCTCGCCCGGCCAGCCGGCGAAGGCGTGCTCGGCGACCTGCCGGTCGGCCTCGGTGTTGGCGGTTCCGCCGAGCAGATAATCGAGCACTCGGGATACGTGCGGCATTTCCGGCTCCGAAGAATTTGACGGGGGCCCGGACACTTTCATAGATGACGACATGGTGGAATACCTCACATTGTTAGGGACTGAAACTATCGGGCAATATGCCCGCACTTGAGTTACTGCAAAACCGTTTCGTAAATCCCGGGTTATTGCATTGATGCACTAAACGATTCGATCGTTGACTGCAGGTTGAGGCGCAGTCGGGTGCCGTCGATCCCGATGTCGGACAGGTACAGGACCGGCTCCTCGTAGAGGTCGGCGAAGCCGGCTCGCCAGCGCTGCCGGGCCTCCTCCGGTGGGCCGTAGACGGTGAGGACGTCCAGCATCCGATCGGTCACGGCGCCGCGAGCGGCCTCGAGATCGCGACGCGCCATCGCGGCGGCGATCGCCTGGGCCTCGGCCGTGAACCCGGCGTGCACCAACACCTGCCGGGTGGACTCGCGCATCGCGTAGACCGCGACCTGCAGCGCCACGGTGCGCCGGGCGATAGCGGCGTCGTCGGACACGCAGGCCAGGATCAGACCGGTGATCGGCGGTGGGGCGGCGGCCGGATCGGGCCGCCGGCTGGCGCCCTCGGCCAGTAGCGGCCGCACCACCTCGTCGACATAGGCCCGCGAGGACAGCGGATTGCCGATCAGGCCGTCGGCAATCCGGCCGGCTGCCCGCAGCATCGGCGCCCGGCCGCCGGCCAGCAGGATGGGCAGTCGCGGCATCGCCTGCAACGACTCATCGCGCGCGATCCGACAGCGGAAGTGCCGGCCGTCGTGCTCGACCGCCTGTTCGGACAGCCGCCACAGTTGCCGCAGCAACCCCACCAGCTCTACCAGCCGGCCGACCGGTTCATCGGTGCTCACGTCCAGCCAGTCGCGCAGTATCTGCGGGTTGCCGGTCCCCAGCCCCAGCCGCACCCGGCCGGGCGCCAGCTCGCTGATGGAGCGCAACTCGGTGGCCAGCGCCAGCGGAGTGCGGGCGAAAGCCCAGGCGATGGAGCTGCCCAAGTTGATTTCCGCCGTCGTGCAGGCCGCTGCGGCAAGCGTGGTCAGGGCACTCCGGTTGCTGTATTCAGAGGTCCATACCGACGGTAGTCCAGCACGTTCGGCCCACGCCGCAGCGTCCAGTGCGAGCGACATATCACCGCCCTGAACCGCGATGCCCGGCAGGTTTGTCTGCGTCACTTAGCCCTCTGAAATGTTTGTCCGCGAAAGGCTGTGTGCCTTTTTCCGGCGTTTACGCTAGCTATGGCGTGGTAGCCAAATTTCTTCGTTATTGCCGCTTGAAGGCAAGCTGGAAGTAACTTGCTAGCAGTCACTTCGCAACGATCAACAGATCTTTCATCCAATTTCACCAGAAGGGTGGCGTTGTGAGCATCACGCCTGCCACGAGCTCCGTACGCGTTCCGATTACTCCTGAGGAGCAGGCCTCCGGCCCGCTGGCCGAGCAGTACGCCAGGATCAGGTCGGCCAGCGGATTGCCTTTTGTGCCCGACATGTTTGGAATGCTGTCGAGCCGGCCCGACCTGCTCGAGGCTGTCGTCTCGGGTTATTTGGGCGTGTTCAACGACGGCGCGCTCGACCGCCATACCAAGGAACTCATCGCCAGTTGGACCTCCCAGGTCAACGGCTGCCCGTATTGCGTGGGAACCCACAACTATTTCCTGCAGCTGTTCGGCGGCAGCAGCGAACTCGCCGCGGCGATCCAGAGCGCCGGCTCGGAGGACGACCTGCCGGTGGACGAGCCGACCAAGGCCCTGCTGCGGCTGGTCAGCACCGTCTGCCGTTCGGCCTACAAGGTCACCGACTCGCTGTGGCAGCAGACATTGGACAGCGGCTGGAGCTCGGAGCAGCTGTTCGAGGCGGTGTTCACCACCGCGCTGTTCAACAGCATCACCCGGTTGGTCGACGGCTTGGGACTGGGCCAGAGCGTCGCGCAGAGCCGCACCTCGACGATGGAACCCAACGGTGGCTGAACCCTGGCCGGGCAAGTCGCGGGCCGTGCTGATCACCGGCTGCGGCTCCTCCACCGGGCTCTCCTCGGGCACCGGCCAGCGAGCCGCCCGGATGCTGCACGAGCGCGGCTGGGACGTCTATGCCACCGGCCGCAGTCGGGAGGGTCTGGCGCCGCTGACCGAGGCCGGGCTGAACACCCGATTGCTCGACGTCACCGACGAATCGAGCATGCTGGAGACGGTGAGCGAGATCGAGGAGCGGCACGGCAGTGTCGGAGTGCTGGTCAACAATGCCGCCTACAGCCTCAACGGCACCTTCCTCGACACTCCCCTCAGCTCGGTGCGCCATCAGTTCGATACCAACCTGTTCGGGCTGGTCAAGCTCACCCAACTGGTGCTGCCGGGCATGATTGCCGCCCGCTCCGGCCGGATCGTGATGATGTCCTCGATCTTCGCCCTGTTCGCCACCGCCGGCCGCGGCTACTACGAGGCGACCAAGTACGCGCTGGAAGCGGTCAGCGACTCCCTGCGTCTGGAGGTCGACCATCTGGGCATCGATGTCGCGGTCATCGAGCCCTCGCCCATCCGCGGCGGCTTCGTACCCACCTCGGTGACCGACCTGGGCCTGGCCGAAGGCAGCGATCCCGAGCTGTACCAGGAGTTCTGGAAGTACTTCGTGGACTGGCACGGCGCCTACCGCGAGGTCGAGCATCCGCGTGGCCGGGGCCGGACGGCGATCACCGCCGACGGTGCCGCCCGGGTGCTGGTCAGGGCGGTGGAGGCTCCGACGCCCAGGATCCGCTACCGGATCGGGGTGCCGGTGCGGGTGCTCAGCCCGATGCGCAGCCTGATCGGCGAGCGGAACTGGGACCGGTTCGTCAGGGCGTTCTTCCCGACGCCGGCCAAGGCGTTGCGGGTGGCAGAGCGACGATGAGGATCGCGTTCGATTCGATCGTGGTCGGTGGAGGTAGTGCCGGAGCCATCGTGGCTGCCCGGCTGGCCACCGACCCGACACACCGCGTGCTGCTGATCGAAGCCGGCCCGCACTATCAGGCCGCCAAACTCCCGGCCGAGCTCGGCAATGCGAACGCGATGGCGCTCAGCTCGCACAGCTGGGGCATGACGGCCCGGCTTACCCGCAACCGGACGGTGCGCTTTCCCCAGGCAAAGGTGACCGGTGGCGGCTCGGCGGTCGGCAACACGGTGGCGATCCGTCCGCTGCCGGAGGACCTGGACGAGTGGTGCAAGCTGGGAAACCCCGGCTGGTCCTGGGACGAGTGCCTGCCCATCCTGCGCGAGATGGAGGACGACCAGGACTTTGGCGGGCCGCTGCACGGACAGGGCGGCCGCACTCCGATCCGCCGGTTCAGCCGCGGCGAGCTTGCTCCGGTACAGGCCGCCTTCTACGACCAGTGCATGGAACTGGGTTACCCGGTCGCGGCCGACCACAACCATCCGGCCTCGACCGGCGTGGGACCGATGCCCACCCAGCGCAGCGGACCCGACGTGCGGTTCTCGACCGCGCTCGGCTATCTCGAACCGCTGCCGGACAACCTGACCATCTGGGCGCACACGCTGGTCAGCAAGGTGCTGCTGGATGCCGCCGGCATCGCGCACGGCGTGGAGATCATCGCCGATGGCGAGCGGATGCGAGTGCCGGCCGGCCAGGTGGTGCTGTGCGCCGGCGCCATCATGACCCCGGCCATCCTGCAGCGGTCCGGGGTGGGTGATCCGGCCGAGGTGGACCAGGCCGGAGGCGTGCTGCGGATCGCCCTGCCGGCAGTGGGCAGGAACCTGCTCGATCAACCCCGGGTCGGGGTCTTCCTGGCCCCCAGCGAGGCCGCCGAGAACCTCGACACCTCCACCGGGCAGGTGGTGCTGCGCACCACCTCGGACAGCTACGGCGAGGCCAACGACCTCTACTACGCCATGGTCAGCCGGTTCGACCTGACACAGCACTTCCCGCGGCTGCGCCAGGACCAGCGAGCCGGCGGCGGCGTGGTGTACGGGGTGATGGCGGTCGCGCGCCGGCCGCACTCGCGCGGATCGGTGCGGGTGGTGTCGCCGGATCCGGACGTCCTTCCAGCGATCGATCTGGGCTACCTGTCCAACCCGCGGGACGTGAAGCTGTTGGTCGAATGCATCGCCGGTTGCTGGGATCTGGCTCGTACGCCGCGTATCGCGAGCCGGAGCTCGAGCGATCCGCTGCTGCTCGAGGCAGCCGACTTCGGCGGCCGCGGCACCGGCGTCCGACGCTACCTGCGGGCCACCGTGGACAGCGCGTACAACCCGGCCGGCACCGCGCGGATGGCACCGGCAGAGGCCGGCGGCGTGGTGGATCCGAACGGTCGGGTGCACGGAGCACAGGGTTTGTACGTCGCCGACGCCTCGGTGTTCCCCACCATGGTTCGCGCCAACATCAACCTGACGGTGATGCTCGTCGCCGAGCGCATCTCCCGGTCACTGGTCGCCTGACCCGGCGACCGCCCCCCTGCCGACCCGGATTCCCCGCGGTTGGTCCGCATCTTCCCTTTCGTATCAGGAGATTCCATGGCTGGACAACGCTATGACGTCGCCGTCCTCGGTTCCGGAATCGGCGGTTCGATGCTCGCCTGCATCCTGGCCAAGCGCGGCCTGACCGTCGTGCTGGTCGAGGGCGCCACCCATCCGCGCTTCGCGATCGGCGAGTCGCTCATTCCCGAAACGGGCGTGCGGCTGCGCATCATCGCCGAGAAGTACGGCATTCCCGAGATCGGCTGGCTGGCCACCTTCCAGACGCTGCGCGACCGGATCAGCCCGGCCTGCGGGGTCAAGCGGTCCTTCAGCTTCCTGCACCATGACCGGGGCGCCCGGCACCAACCGGGCCACGTCAACCAACTGCCCACCCTGACGCCACCGGTAGGACCGGATTCCCACCTGTTCCGGCAGGACACCGACGCGTACTTCGCCGGGGTCGCGGTGCGCTACGGCGCCCGGCTGGTGACCGGAGCGCCGGTGACCGCGGTGAAGCTGAACCGGCACGGCGTGACCCTGACCACCGCCACCCACGGCGACTTCGAGGCGGAGTTCCTCATCGACGCCTCGGGGATGAAGTCACTGGTGTCCGACCAGCTGGGCCTGCGCGATCCCGAGCCACGGTTTCGGACCAACACCCGGGCCATCTACACCCACATGGTCGGCGTGCCGCCGGCCGACGCGCTGCTGACCACGAAGGGGCGCAAGCAGCTGGCCTCGCCGCTGGGCCAGGCCACCATGCACCACGTCTTCGACGGCGGTTGGATCTGGGTGATCCCGTTCGGCAACCACCGTTACGCGACCAACCAGCTCACCAGCGTCGGCATGCTGCTGGACCGGCGCAAGTACCCGGACCCGACCGGTGCGCCCGCGGATGAGTTCCGGGCGGTGGCAAGCCAGTTCCCCAGCATCGCACAGCATTTCGCCAACGCCTCGGCGGTCCGGCCCTGGGTGGGAACCGGCCGGCTGCAGTACTCCTCGTCCCGGATGGTGGCTGACCGGATGATCCAGCTGCCGCACGCCGCCGCCTTCCTCGACCCGCTCTACTCCAGCGGAATGTCGGTGCTCACGGTGGCCGTCGATCAGATCGCCGGCCGGTTGTTGACGGCGTTCGAGGACCGCCGGTTCGGCCGGGAGAACTTCGTGCCGGTGGAGAGCTTCGTCAACCGCGCCTTCGACCACTACGACCTGGTGGTGTCGCACTCCTTCGACGCCTTCGCGCACTGGGAATTGTGGAATGCCTGGAACCGCAACTGGGCGATCGGCAACATGCTCGGCACCTTCGGCAGCCTGTCGGTGCTGATGCGCTACCTGGCCAGCCGGGATCCCGCGATCCTGGAGGAGTCGGTCGATCCGCTGCATGCCGGGGTGCTGGGCAGCCAGTTGCCGGAGGTGGTCGAGTTGATGAGGCGCTCGGCCGAGCACATCGCCGAGGCCGCCGCCGGCCGCGCCTCGCCAGCGGCGGCCGGTGCCGAGATCTTCCGGTTGATCGGAGCGGCCGACTTCCTGCCGCCCTACCTGCGCTTCGGCGATCCGGACGGCGGGGTGCCCACCTTCACCCTGCAGGCCGGCGCGCGCCACGTCACCTGGTACCGCACCCAGGCGCCGGAGCAGTGGCGCCGGCACTGCGACTTCCCGCTGAGCACCTACTCCTGGCACGCGCTCGGCTACCTGGCCGGCACCGCCGGCCAGGTAGCCGGCCGGTTGTTCGGCGACAGCCGGGACGTGGTGCGGGCGCGCAACCACGAGCTTCCCGTCGGGCCGGACACCTGGCAGCCCGACCTGTCGGCGCTGGCCACCGCGCCGCTGACCACCGGCGAGCTGCCGGTCGACGTCGCGAGTGCTCGCTAGCCCGGCGCCGCCCTCCCTCCAGGCGGAGCAGCCCAGATCAGCCAAATCGACTCGACCGATTATTCTCGGACGGCTCGAACGTAGGTACTGGAGGAACAGTGCTTCGGGCTGCCAGCTGGCTGCTCCGATGCATTCCGACACCATCACCGCACAGATTGGACCGAACATGACCAGCACCACCGACACTGCGACCGCCGGCGTCAAGGACACCCTGAACAGCCTCTACCAGGCCTGGGCCGACAACGACGGCGACGCCTTCGCCCAGCTCTACACCGAGGACGCGACGGTGGTCCTGCCCGGCAACTTCCACCAGGGCAAGGACTCCATTGCCCGGTACATGGGCATGGGATTCTCCGGACCGCTCAAGGGTTCGCGGGGCGTCGACGAGCCGCAGTCCATCCGGATCATCGGCGACACCGCCATCGTGGTGAGCAAGGCAGGCATCCTGATGGCCGGCGAGGACTCGCTGCCGTCCGAGCGGGAGCGCTACGCCACCTGGGTGCTGACCCGTCAGGACGACCGCTGGTTGGTGGCCGCCTACTCCAACAGCCCGGCGCACTAGCAACTGGCCGGCAGTACGAAGAGCACAGTACGTAGAGCACAGCACGTAGAGCACAGCACGGGCAGCACAGCGAGCGAACGCCGCTGTGCTGCCCGGGTGCTTTCGGTGGTGGGTGAGCAGCGACCGGCAGAGCGGGCCCGTCCGGTCGGAGCCGGAGGATCAACCGGCCGGCAGCACCGGCGCCAGGTCGAAGCCGGCCAGTACCCGCGGGTCGGCGAACACGTCGTTGCGCCGGACCCGGCCCGCTGAGATCTCCAGGACCTGCAGGGTGTGCAGCCGGTACTCCGTCGCCGAGGCGCGGCAGTAGGCGGCGAAGGCCGGCTGCCCGTTGGCCTGCGTCGCCACGGTGCGCCAGGACGTGCCGCGCTCGTCGAACACCCGCGACAGGAATGCCCGGTAATTCGGCACTCCGAGGTACCACAAATTCACCGGCGGCATTTCCAACAGCACGTCGTCGGTCAGCAACTTGACGATGCCGTCGACGTCCCCGTGTTCGAAGGCGTGCATGTAGTTCTCGATGGGACCGAGGTCGGAATTGGCGTCGGCGAGGCTTTCGTCGACAATCGATAATTGTCCGAGCCGCTCCCGCGCACGCTGTAGGGCGCTATTCGCCGCCGCCACAGTTGTCTGCAACATTGCGGCCGTTTCCTCGGCGCTGAATGCGAGCACGTCGCGCAGGATCAGAACCGCCCGCTGCCGGGCCGGAATAGTCTGAAAAGCCGCGATCAACGCAAGCCGCAGGCTGCTGCGCGCCACTGCCACGTCGGCCGGGTCGGCGGCTGAGCCGCCGGTCGGGAACGGCTCCAGCCACGGGATCTCCCAGGACGGCGCCAACGGTGCCAGGGCATCCTCCGATGCCGGGCCCAGGCCGACCGGAAGCGGCCTGCGCGGCCGGCCACGTAGGGTGTCAAGGCAGAGATTGGTGGCGATCCGGTACAACCAGGTCCGCCGGGAGGCCCGGCGCTCGTCGAAGCCCTCCCGCCCCCGCCAGGCGCGCAGCAGGCATTCCTGGGCCAGGTCCTCGGCCTCGAAGTAGCTGCCCACCATCCGGTAGCAGTGGGCCACCAGTTCGGCACGGTGCTGGGCGAGTCCGAGTTCCATCTCGCGTTCTGCGGTCACGACGATTCCCATCACTTCACTGGTGCGAAAAGGCAATGCACAAGAAATTCATCCCAGGATATCAAACTACGTTTCAAGCGTTATCGGCCCGTCTTTGGAAACCACTCCGACAGGGCCCCACCCGCCACCTCATTCCGGAGCGTGATGAACAGCAATCCGGCCCCGCTCACCCTCGATATTGCCACCAGCGATCCTGAAACGAAATTATGGCTCGATAAAGTCGACGGCATTTCCGAGGTACTCGAGAAATTCAGCGGCGAAAACGAGCGGAATCGGGACACCGATCCGGCCGTGACGGCCGAATTGGTCCGTACCGGCATCTCCCGGATGTGCGTCGGGCGCAGGTTCGGTGGCAGCCAGGTGAGCATCGCCACGGCGATGCGGGTCATCGAGGCGATCGCCCGGATCGATCCGGCGGTGGCCTGGCAGGTCGGCGTGCAGGCGGCCATCGGCCGGTTGTCGGACTTCCTTCCCGAGGACAGCGCCAACACCGTCTTTCGCGACCAGGACGGCACCGTGATGGGCGGGGTGACCCCGTCCGGCCGGGCCGAGCGGGTACCGGGCGGCTACCTGGTCAACGGGGAGTGGGCGTTCGGGTCCGGCGGGTCGATGGCCAACTGGATGCTGTGCACCACGATGGTGACCTCGGGCGGCGAGCCGGTGATGGACGGCGTTCGCCCGGTGATGTGCGCCGCCCTGGTGCCGACCGCCTCCATCAGCTTCCGCGACACCTGGCACACCCTGGGACTGCGTGGGTCGGGCAGCAACCACTACCGGGTGGCCGACGTCTTCGTCGCCGAGGAGATGACCGTCTCACGGGCCACCCTGGTCCGCCCGCCGGCCCGGCCGGACGCTGCCTACCCGCTCAGCTACTTCGACTTCGGGCCGTTCGCCGAGTCCCCGCAGGCGTTGGGCATCGCAGCCGCCGCACTGGCCGCCTTCCGGGAACTCGCCGAGCGCAAGCGGCCGACCAGCGGCACCACCACGCTGGCCACCTCGCACGTGGTGCAGGACCGCTACGCCCGCGCCGAGATGGCGGTCCACACCGGCCGGCTGCTGCTGGACGAGGCGGCCCGCCAGGCGATGGTGCGCCCGCCCGGTGACAGCCTGAGCGCGCTGGTCCGGATGAGCGCCGCGTCGATGGGCGAATCCGCGGTCTTCGCCGTCAACACGGTGTTCGCGCTCGCCGGCACCTCCGGCATCTACGAGACCAGCCCGCTGGAACGGGCCTTCCGCGACATCCACACGGCAACCAAGCACATCGCGATGGCCGCCAGCCATTTCGAGATGGCCGGCTCGGCGATGCTGACCGGCGGCCCGCTGGCGATGCGGCGCTGACGACCCGCCCCGCCGGCCCGCCCTTGGCGCCGGCACGGCCACCCAGCGCGGCCGCCGGGCCGCCCCTTCTCGGTGTACCCCCGACAGGAGCTCCACGTGTTCCATACCCTGCTCAACCTGCGCAGCTCGGTGCTGACGCCGAACCGGCGCGAGACCACCTTCGCCTTCCGCGGGTTCCAGCCGCGCGACGAGCGCGCCCGCACCGTTCTGGAGTCGGCCGGCAACGGCTTCCTGGACGGTTTCGCGATGGCGGCCGGCACGCCGAGCGCCGCCGCCGCGGCCGCCCGGCTGCAGTACCTGCCGGCTGCCACCCGCGGCTTCGGTTACGAGGGCGCCGCCATGGCGCTGGCGATGCTGGAGGTCGGCCGGCCGCGCTCGGGCGAGCTGCGCCGGTTCCTCACCGAGTTGGCCGGCTCGCACGTCTACCTGGCCTACGTGGGCGTCGGCTGGGCGCTGGCACGGCTGCCCCGTCCGCTGTGGCGGCGGCCGGTGGCGGCGCTGGCCGATCCGGTGCTCGACTGGCTGGTACTGGACGGCTACGGCTTCCACGAGGCGTACTTCGACACCGGGCGGACGGTGGGAGCCCATCGCCGCCCGGCCGGGCTGAGCTGGCAGGGCCACACCGGTGACGGCCCGGTGCAGTCGGTGTTCGACCAGGGGGTCGGCCGCGCGCTGTGGTTCGTCTGCGGCGCCGACCCGCGCCAACTGGCCTCCACCCTGGACGGCTTCGACCGGCGGCGGCGCCCGGACCTGGTCGCGGGCCTCGGCCTGGCGGCCACCTACGCCGGCGGCGCGGACGCCGAGGTGCTGGCCACGGTGCGCGAGATCGCCGGCGAGCACGCCGCGCAACTGGCCCAGGGCGCGGTCTTCGCGGCCGAGACCCGGGCCCGGTCCGGCGCCGTCAACCCGCACACCGAGGCCGCCTGCCAGGCGCTGGCCGGCATCTCGGTGGCCGAGGCGGTCGACCTGGCCACCACCACCCGGCCCACCGAGGCGACCACCGACGGCGAGGTGTCCTACCAGGTGTGGCGGG
>JAVEEO010000562.1 GCA_030840415.1 Pseudonocardiales bacterium
TGACGGCTTGCACACCAAGGGTTCAGACCTTACAGTGTTCTCTGAGGGCAAGTAGCCTACTGGGGGCGTTATTGACCGTGGAGGAATGATGAGCGAGTTTAAGTTCGAGGCTGGCGGCACCAAGAAGCAGCAAGTCGCCAAGGACCTCCGGCGCCGCATCAGGACGGGCGATCTGCCGTTGGGAGAGTCGATCGGAGACCTGTTCAAGCTTGCGGAGTACTACGGCTGCTCCTGGGGCACAGTGCGCGACGCCCAACGTCCATTGGTTGAGGAAGGGCTGTTGTCTGAGGTCAAGGCCGGCGTGCCGACCAGGGTGATCGCAGTACCCGCCGGAGACGCGACGCCCGATGTACTGCCGAAGCTCCGCGAACTCCGGCGCGAGATCGACGCGATCATCAAGCAGCTCGAGCTGGCGGTGTAGCAGCTGATGTCCTCATCTGACTGGGTCACCGTTGTAGTCGCGGTCGCCGGCATCATCGGCACCTTGGGATCGGGGCCGATCACGCAGCGGATCGCCGGCAAGAGCGAAGAGCGGCGCCTGATTAACGCAGAAGGGCGAGCCGCCGTGGCCGCGTTCCTCGCGGGCTTGACTCAGTTCCATGCCAAGGAACGTGCGATGGTAGATCCGGCCGATATCCTCGTCGATCTGAAACTCACCGTCGCCCGTGTTCAAATCACGTGCAGCACCAAGGTGGCGTGGCGTCGGAGATCCATGACGGTGCGACCGTGATTCGCGTCGTGATGATCACCCAGCATCACAGGGCCTTCGACCAACTAGTTGCGCTACGGAAGAAGGAAGATGAGTTGGTCAATGAGGTCAGGCGAATACTGAAACTAGGAGACCTAACACTGCCGGTTGGTCCACCCGCATCGAGCCTTCCGAGTCATAGGCGTAGGGGTGCGCAAGGCTAAGCCGAACACCCGTCGGGCAAGCAAGGTACTTGACGACCGCGCCTGACACCAGAGCGATCCTCGATCACAACACGGAAACGCGAGCCCAAGCCCACGCTAGCAAGCCAGCCCGGGTGACGAGCAGCCGGCCGGATGCCGCGCACAACCGTCGATATGCGCGAGGTCGTATGGACCGAGCGAAGCACCCATGTCGGTCACTCTGATCAGGCCGCAGCGGCTCTGTTTCCGCGGGGCACAATCGGAGCGTGAGCGTCGTGTTCCCGAAGGTGTTAGTGGACACTCGCCGCCGGATTCGTGAGGACGGACGGGTGTCCACAGCCCGCGCGTTTCGGCTGAGCGTGGCAGCGGTCTCAGCGTATGTCGTGGCACAACGGGTCTCGGCCGATGCCAAGCCGGTCACCGCGGCGTTGACCGCGCTGCTGATTGTGCAGGTGACCTTTCTCGGGACGATCACGGATACGTTGCGGCGCATCGTGAGCGTGCTGGCGGGCGTCGGCCTCGCCATCGCCGCATCATTACTCGTCGGGCTCACGTGGTGGAGCCTGGCATTGATCGTGCTGATATCGATTCTGATCGGCCAAGCGCTGCGGCTCGGCCCACACCTGCTCGAGGTGCCTATCAGCGCGATGCTGATCCTCGCGGCGGGTGGCGCCGGCGTCAACGCGCTCGATCGCGTGGTCGAGACGTTGATCGGGGCCGCGGTCGGGGTGCTTGTCAACGGCGTCGCGCCGCAGCGTCCACGCATCCGCAGCGCGGGCATGGCGGTCGAACGTTTCGCCGACGCGATCGCGCAGCTGCTCGACCGGGTCGCGTCCGCGCTGCACGAGGGGCCGGTCTCGCCTGTCATGGCTGGCGAGTGGCTGGATGAGGCGCGCAGGTTGAGCAAACGTGTCGAGCTCATCGAGCGCGAGCTTGACCAGGCAAGTGAGAGCAGGCGGCTCAACCCCCGAGCGGTGGGCATGCCGGACACCACGCCGGACTTGCGCACCGGGCTCCAAGCGCTCGAACACGCCGCAATCGCGCTGCGGGCGGTGTTCCGCTCACTGGCTGAAGGGTCGAACCCGACCGGCGACGAGGCCCATTCCGATCACTCGGTTGACGACGATCTGCAGGAGGCGATCGCTGTGTTGGTAGCCGACATCGCCAGGGCGGTGCGTGATTTCGGTGCGCTGGTGCGCGCCGAAGGTGACCAGATGGGCGAGACGCACGTAGTCGAGCTCGAGGAAGCACTCGAGGCCGCCCGCGAGGCCCGGGCGCGGCTGACCGAACTCCTCTTGGTCGATCCGCACGAAGCGGTCGGGCTCTGGCAGCGCCGTGGATCGCTGCTCGCCGGCGTCGAACGGGTGCTGGCCGAGCTTGATGCGGAAGAACGACGACGGCGCACGCAGCAGCGGCGCGAGCAGGCAGCCGCCGCACGCGGTCCCGGTGCACAAGCCGCGGAACGGCTACGTAAGACCACCAGCCGGGTCGTCACCGAGAACACCCCGCTTCGGCGTGTACGGGGCGCGAGTCGCGATCGTCCGTAAACGACCCCCGGCGCCTTTCTAGGGCTCTGCGCCGGCGTCCTCGCCGACCCGGATGGCTCGACCCAAAGCACGGCGAGCTATAGCCGTCGATCTGTGCGCGGCTTCATTCACGCCTGTAGAGCACCTAAGAGCACAGGTCGCGACTCGTCACCCTTGCATGGATGGTCACAGCAACACGGTCTCGATCAGGTAGTCGATCAGGTCCTGTCCATCGAGATCGTGACGGAGAATTGCTTCTCCTGCCAGCGTGACGAGAGCCAAAGACTCATTTACCGTCAGACGAATGGTCGTGTCAGTCACGGTCACTCGATCGTCACCCTGGAGGCTGTCGAGCGCGTCAATCAGGCTCTGTGGGTCGGCAAGGCCTCGACTGTCCGAAGGCTTCAGCAGCTCGGCGAGTTGGTGAGGGTCGAGGTTACGAACGCCCGGGTAAGCGTCCATGACGCGGCCCTCGTGCATCCAGTACTCCTCGTCCGGTAGCGGCTGCGGAAATCTCGGGGGCGCGATGACGGAGGGGTCATCCCACGCAAGGCCGGCCTGCTCCGTGTCCCGCTGTTCCTGATCCGCGCGCGCGGCGACAGCTCCCAGCCATGTGTCTCGTTCGAGGTCGTCATGCCGTGCCTCGATCTGGTGACCGCAGATGACTCGCTCGACAAGATGCAGCAGGATCGCCGCTTCCAGGGGATGCATCCCGATGAGTTCGTTGCGACCGGTGGCGACGATTGGATCTCCCGTCCGTAAGGTTTGCGTGATCAGGCTATCCAGTTGAGCCGGTCGGAGCGCAAGAAAACTGAGCGCATAGGCTGGTTCAACCACGATCACTCGAGAGTTCTTCGTGAACCGGGATGTGGCATCACGGAGCCTGTCCTGCACTTGCGGAACAGATGGATCGCAGCAGGCAAGTATGTAATAGGTCAGATCGTCGCCGTAATATTCGCGGGCGGTGTGGTATTGCTGAATCAGTTTGGACGTGGGGTTCTCAGTGACGAACTCGTGATGACTCTTGATCTGCACACCGATGAATCGAGCGCCGACTGCATCAGTTAGCCGCATAGCCACATCGACGCCCTGGTCATTAAGGCCCTGAATGTCATAGGTGATGTTGCTGTCCCGACGGAGGCCGTCGAGGAGCCGCTGCATATTCCGGGTAGTCGTCGGCACCAGATCGCGGTTATGCCTGTAAGTCTGGAGCCGCGAGAGGTCGGTCGCCGACGCTCGTCGATAGCGGAGAGCGTTACCGACGAGGCGATGAGCCAGAGCGATCGCGCCAGCCAGGTCGGCGGCGTCGGCTTCGTCGTCTATAGGCACGGTTGCAAGTGTCGCTCAGGACGTCGAGGGCCGCTCGGCGCTTCACCTGCTCGGATCGGGGCCCGGACCCATATCGCTCGGCGAGATCGTCGGTCTCCGCAGATGTCCGCGGTGCATAGTCGGCGTTATGCGCCGCACAGCAGCTGCTCGGGCGCGGAGACGTCCGGCGCGGTCAGGGTTCAAAACCGTCCTAAGAGGCGCTCAGTCAGCCTGGGAACGCTGTACTTCTGCCGCGCGCTGGGCCACCACGGTGGCGTCGGCAGGCCGCGCCCCGGCTGACCAGTCCTCCTCCTCGGCGGCGTACATCAGGCCGTAGGCCGGCGTTCCGGGCTGCATGCGCCAGCCTTCGGACAGCGGGCCGAGGTCCACGGTGTCATAGCCGAGCTCGTCGAGCAGCTCGGTGACAGTGCGCTTGGCCTCGGCATCGTCGCCGGCGATGGCCAGCGCGCTGCGATCAGCCGAGCCGGTAGGGCGCGGCAGGTCGCGCAGGTGCTGGAAGAAGATGTTGTTGAACCCCTTCACCACCCGCGAGGCAGGCAGGTGGGCCTGCAGCAGCTCCGACGAGGTCGTGGTCTGCGAGTCGAGTGCCGCGAACTGCCCGTCACGTTGCGGGTAGTAGTTCATCGTGTCGATCACGACCTTGCCCGCCAGCGCCTCGGCGGGCACCTCGCTGTAGTTCTTGAAAGGGATCGTCACGACGACCACATCACCGGCCTCGGCCGCCTGCGCTGCCGTCGCCGCCCGGGCATGCTCGCCGAGGTCGCTGACGAGTTCGGTCAGGGTGTCGGGACCGCGGCTGTTGCTCATCACCACGTCGTGCCCGGCAGCCAGCGCCAGCCGGGCGACGGTGCTGCCGATGTTCCCGCTTCCGATGAAACTCCAGGTAGCCATGCCGGCTCCAACCTCCCCGCCGGGTAGGGAATTCCGGGACGACCGGCCGCCGAGCTTCACCGGCCGGCGAAGTCGACCGGCGACAGACCTCAGGCGGTGGTGGCGGTACTACCGGCGCGGCCGGCGAAGCCGGTCGGCAGCTCGGCGACCGCATCGGCCGGGTCGAGTACGGCGGAGTGGCCCGGCACGGTGAGGGTGTCCTGATCGGTCAGGCCGCGCTTGACGATGGCCAGCGAGATCGGTCCCAGCTCGTGGTGCTGGACGGCGGTGCCGACGAAGCCCACCGCACGACCATCGCGCTCCACCGGGCTGCCCGGCTCGGGCAGCTGCTCGGTGTCGCCGGACAGGTGCAGCAGTACCAGCCGGCGCGGTGGCTTGCCGAGGTTCTGCACCCGGGCCACCGTTTCCTGGCCGCGGTAGCAGCCCTTGTCCAGGTGCACCGCCGAGCCGATCCAGCCGGCCTCGTGGGCCAGCGTCCGGTGGTCGGTGTCCAAGCCCAGCCGGGGTCGCCGATGCTCGACCCGCAGCGCGGCGGCGGCCCAGCTGCCGATCGGCTGGGCTCCGGCGGCGCGCAACCGCTCGGCGATCGAGGCCAGTTCGGACCGGTCGACGATCAGGTCCACCGGGCCGCCGACCAGTGCCGGGCGCACGAAACCCTTACCGGGCAACGAAACCGCCCGTCCGGTCGGCACCGGCAGGCCGGCCTTGGTGAGCACCTCGAGGGCTTGCGGCCCGACCAGCGACAGCACGGCGTAGTCGGCACTCACCAGCGCCGGCTCCACCCGCTTGAGGAAGCGCATCTTGAGCAGGTAGCCGAGCACTTCGTCGCCGGCTCGCGGTTCGGTGTCGATCCAGACCTGGTCGCCGAGTTCGGTGAGCTGCCAGTGCTGCTCGACGTGCCCGTTGGGCGAGAGCACCAGCGCCTCGGCGGAGTCGCCGTCGGTCAGCGCGCTCAGGTGTTGCGAGCAGATCGCGTGCAACCAGTCCAACCGGTCCGGGCCGGGCACCACCAGGACGTCGCGATGCGAGCCGTCGAGCAGGCCGGCGCCGGTGACAGCCTGTCGCTGCTCGCCGAGCGGGTCCCCGTAGTGCCAGGCGGTGCCGGCGTCCGGGCCGCCCGCTTCGACGGCACCGGGCCAGTCCAGCAGTGGCGAACGGTAGTCGGTCATGTGCTTCCTCCGGCTGTGCGAACGGTGTTTGCCGCGCAGTCGGCGCAGGTGCCGAAGACGGTGAAGTGCGAGCGGTCCAGCACGAAACCGCGCTCGGCCAGCAGCCGGGCGGCCAGCGCGTCGGCCAGACCCGCCGGTGCGTCCACCACCGCCGAACAGTGGTGGCAGACCACGTGGATGTGATCGTCCCCGGCCAGCCGGTAGGACGGCGCCCCGTGCCCGAGGTGGGTGTGGGCCAACAGGCCGATCTGCTCCAGAACCTCGAGCGTGCGGTACACCGTGGTCAGGTCGATCTCGGGCACCGCCTCGGCCACCTGGTCGGGGGTGGCATGCACCAGTTGGGTCACGGCAGCCATAACGCGCTGGCGCTGCGGAGTCATCCGCAGGCCGCGTTCGTGCAGCCGGCTGGCCAGCGGATCAGGCGAGGCGGCAGGTTGACGGGCCATGATCGCTCCATGATATGGCTCGCCGGTTAAAGACTGGCCGGTTGCGCACCGGCGACGTAGATTGGTAGCCGAACCAAGAGAGGAGGTGGTCCAGAACTTGATGCGCTCTCGGACAACCAAGGAGGTTGCCGGCTAGTCCGGTGCCTCCTGAAACCCCGAGCCGCCGGGCTTGTCCGACCGGCAACAGGTTCACAGTGAACCGGCTCGGGGTTTTCAACTGCCCTGACCCGCCCAGCGCAGGCCTACCACGGCCCCGTCCTTGGCGTTGGTTCTCGATCGGAGCGGGCCTGTGTATAACCGGCGCTATGCGGGCTGACGGACCCAGCAGGCTTGACAAGGCGCGAAACCGGTCTAGCGTTGCACCCGCTCGCCCACCGGCGAGCTAGTACTCCGAAACCCTCTCCGACCGGAGAGACACGGAGCAGACGCCTCTGGAGGCATCGTGTTACCTGATCCTGCGCCGGGCAAGAAGCCGAATTACGTCCCCGTTCAAATGAACGTCTGGTGGCATAGCGGTAGCCCGACCGAAATTCACATTACGACCGCGAACGATCCCCGTTTCGACAACGGCAGTCAGAAGCAACCGGGTCTGCACCTCGCCGTCAGCTCCAACCCTCACAGCGCCAACTACAATCCGTCAGCCTTCAACCGCTGCATTAAGGCGCTTGAGTACGAGAAGTTGCCAGCACCAGACCCCGTCCCGGAGCACAATCGCCAGTTGCGCTCGCGCAATCGCGTCATCTCAGCGATCGAGATGAAGGTGCAGCACGGGCCGTGCTCCTGCGAATGCCCGGGGTGTGACCAAGGCACGCATTGCATGAAGGAAGCCAAGGGTTGCGGCTACCGTCGTCGGCCGCGTCAAGACGGTGGCGCGCGCGACTGACAAGCCCAGAACAAGCGACTGCCCCCGACCGGCAACCGGTCGGGGGCAGTCGTGTGAGTCGGCTAGGCCACGGCTTGCCGGGCCTCCCGAAGTGCCAGTTCACGGACGAACGTCGCCACGCTTACCCCTGAGCGTTGCGCGTGCTGCTGGATCAGCAGCAGTTCCTCCTCCGACACCCGAGCGCCGAGCAGCAGCTGCCGCTGCCGGTTGTTCGATCCTCACCTCCGTCGTTGTTTTCCTTCCGCTGCCATCGGTCGCCTGCTACGGCTACGCGACCCTTTCGCTCCCGTTGTAGGCGGCGCAGCTCAGTCCCGGGTCAGCGTGGCATTGAGGTGCGGGTGGTAGTCCCCGGCCGTCAACGCCAACTCCTGGGCATAGCCCAGCTGATCACCGGTCAGCGCGTACAGCCGGCGCTCGCCGGCAACCTGCTTGGCCGAGCGGGTGAAACCCACGCCGATGCTGGCCAGCTCCCAGCGGGAGTCGCCGGCCACGCCGGTGAACACCTCGACGATGCCCACCGCGGTCGCCAACACCAGCTCCAACTCGTCAGCGCCAGCACCCATCCGCAGGAAGCCGTTCTCCCGGAACGCCGCGCGCAGCACCGAACCGTCCGGATTCAGCAGCCAGGTGCGCGACTCATACGACAGGAACGGCCTGCCGTCGTGGGCGAAGCTCACTCGCTGGGCGTAGCGGAACTCTTCGCCGGTGGCGGGCTTCGCGCCGTTGCCGAATCCGGACCACCTGCCCACCAGCGGCAGCACCGCCAGCAACGCCTGGTTGATCTCCGGACCCGAGCGCAGGTCGGTGCTGTCGGCGGGTTCGGGGACGCCGGACCCGGATGGCTGGAGCACCTACTGCTGACCCGCGAACAGCTTGCCGACGATCAGTGCGGCCATGCCGCCGATCGCCAGGAAGGCGACGATGAGCAGGATGATGAAAAACGACTCCATGGAAGGACAGGGTAGTCGCAGTGGATATCGCACCCCGCTCACTGATCATCAAGTGCACCGCCGGTGCCGAGGACGCCGAGCGCTGCGCGCAGGCGTTTACCGTGGCTGCCACCGCGACGGCCTCGGGCGCCGCCGTCTCGCTGTGGTTGACCGGCGACGCCGCCTGGTTCGGCCTGCCCGGCCGGGCCGAGCACTTCGTGCTACCGCACTCCGCACCGCTGGCGCAGTTGCGCGACGCGGTACTCGAACTGGGCACGCTGACGGTCTGTACCCAGTGCGCCCAGCGGCGGGCCATCACGGCTGACCAGCTGCTCCCGGGCGTCCGGATCGCCGGCTCGGCAACCTTCGTCGACGAGATCCTGCGACCGGACGCCCAGGCGCTGGTCTACTGACGCTCAGTACACAGCTATCGGGTCAGGACAGCACCAGCGATGCCTCGACCAGGCCGGGACCGGACGCGCTGACCGGCTGGCGCACCGAACCGGAGTTGTGCAGCACCGACAACGTCCACTCGCCGGGAGCGGCGAAGAACCGGTAGTCGCCGGTGGCCGAGGTCAGCACCTCGGCGGTGAACTCGCCGGTGGAATCGAGCAGCCGTACGTAGGCTCCTGGCACCGGGGCGTCACCCTTGGAAACCGTCCCGTAGATCACGGTCTCCTTGGTGATGTCGACGTTCGGCGGCAGGGTGGGGGCTTGGGGCGGGGCTCCGCACATTTTCAGGTCACTTCCTCTTCGCGCGAGCGCTCATCGGCCACTCGCTCCGGTCCTCGCTCGCTGGCGCTCGCCGCGAGCCTCACTCGCTGAACACTTCCTCTTCGCGCGAGCTCATCAGTGGGTTCAGCCCTTCTCGATCGGGACGCCGATCAGCGAGCCGTACTCGGTCCACGAGCCGTCGTAGTTCTTGACGTTGGGGTGGCCGAGCAGCTCGTGCAGCACGAACCAGGTGTGGCTGGAGCGCTCACCGATCCGGCAGTAGGCGATGGTGTCCTTGCTGGTGTCCAGGCCCGCGTCGCCGTAGAGCTTGGTCAGCTCGTCGTCGGACTTGAAGGTGCCGTCCTCGTTGGCCGCCTTGGACCACGGCACGTTCACCGCGGTGGGGATGTGGCCGCCACGCTGCGACTGCTCCTGCGGCAGGTGCGCCGGCGCCAGCAGCTTGCCGGAGAACTCGTCGGGCGAGCGGACGTCCACCAGGTTCTTGGTGCCGATCGCCGCGATCGCCTCGTCGCGGAACGCCCGGATCGAGGTGTCCTGGGCCTGGGCGCGGTATTCGGTCGCCGGCCGCAAGACCTCGTCCTTGGACAGCTCGCGGCCTTCCAGCTCCCACTTCTTGCGGCCGCCGTCGAGCAGCTTGACTTGCGCGTGGCCGTAGAGCTTGAAGTACCAGTACGCGTACGCGGCGAACCAGTTGTTGTTACCGCCGTAGAGCACGACGGTGTCGTCGTTGCCGATGCCCTTGGCCGACAGCAGCTTCTCGAACGCTTCCTTGCTGAGTGCGTCACGCACCACCGGGTCCTGCAGGTCGGCCCGCCAGTCCAGCTTGACGGCACCGGCGATGTGGCCGGTGTCGTAGGCGGCGGTGTCCTCGTCGACCTCGACGATCACAACGCCGGGGGTATTGAGGTTCTCTTCGACCCAGTCGGCCGAGACGAGCGCTTCGGAGCGGCTCATGATGGTTGTTCTCCTTGATCAGTAGGGGAGATCTACGACAGAACCTGGGGTACGCGGGTTGCCCTCGACTGTGGTGCGCATGCACACCCGGTGGACGAGCTGGGCAGTTCCGGCCGGTGCGGGACGGGCTACCCGATCAGCGAGGGGGACACAGCGCGCTGCCGACGCGGCAGAGATCCACCGCGCGGCGGCAGGTAAGCAGCTGGCCCATAATGGCCTCAGCCTAGCCACCGGACCCTGACCGGCCAAGTGGCGGGATGGCGCCGGCGAAGCGCTGAGGATCAGCCGGGTAGCGCCGGCCCGGCCCAGCGGTCTCGAACCCCCGCAGTCCGGACCTGCCGTCTCGAGCTCAGCGGGTCGAGCTCAGCGCGTTGACCAGGACGTAGGCGGCCGGCGTGCTCAGCGCCACGGTCATCAGCACGGCGGCCAGCGGGCGCAGCCGGACGGTGCGGCTCACCGGGCCGGCGGTGCCCGGCGCGGCCAGGCCGGAGTGCACGCCGCTGAACGCCGCACCGATCGAGAGCAGGCAGGCCACCGCGGCAATCGCGGCGCCCAGGAAGGCACCCCGGCCGCCCATGAAGTCGATCACCCGGCGCAGGCTGAGCAACCCCACCATCGCCCCGACCAGCACCCCGACGACCACGGCCGGCAGCCCGCGGTCCACGGCCGGGTCGAACCGCGGCGCCGGATACACCGCATCGGTGAAGTGGGCTGCCACCAGGCCGGCGGTGATCGCGCCGAGCACCGCCGGCGTGAGAATGTCGCCGTTGCCCTGCGCGCGCAGCACCAGCAGGCCGGTCAGGGCCACCAGTGCCACCAGCAGCACGGTGATGTCGGCCAGCGATTCCAGTACCCGGGTGCGCACCACGCCGCGGCTGAGCTGGTGGGCGAACAGCAGCGGCACCGCCATCCCCAGCACGCCGAGCACCGGTGAGTAGCCGCTGTCGGGCCAGTGCAGGACGGTGGCGTCGGCGCCCGCGGCTGCCAGCACCGCCAGCACCAGCCCACCGCGGCGGCCGGGCACCGAGGTGCCGAACAGCCAGCTGAGCGCCAATAGCAGCTGCACCAGGCCGATCGCCACCAGCAGCGGCACCCGGCCCAGATAGGACCCGGCGGCCAGCACCCCGCCGGTCAGCGCGGTGAGCACCGCCAGCTGGATCTGCGCCACGCCGGCCGCGGTCGACGGCCGGCCGCCGGACGGTTGCGGGTCGGAACCCTGGCCATCGGAAGCCTGGCCATCGGAAGCCTGGCCATTGGACGGCTGCTGATCGGGCGTTGCGGCGCTGTCCACGGTCACGGGTCCATGGTGGCAGACATGCCGACCGTCCTCCGGGCCCAGCCGGCGATCCGCCCCAGCAGCTGGTCGGTGACGGAGTTCTCCGCATGCCCCATGCCGGGCTCGATCCACAGCTCGGCGTGCGGTGCCGCGGCGGCCAGCATCCGGGGGTGCTCCAGGCCGAAGTAGGGGTCGGCGTCGCCGTGCACCACCAGCAGGGGCATGCCGGCCGAGGCCACCACCTCGACCGGCGAGGCCGGCAGCTCGTCCCAGCCGCCACCGACCCGGGTGCGGTACACCCGGTGCAGCACCAGCCGGCCCAGCCGGGTCTCCACGCCCAGGTGCAGGCGGCGCATCGGTTGGGTGCCACGCTCGTACCAGCGACCGGGCCCACTGACCGCGATCACCGCGTCCGGAGTGCCACCCAGGCCGGCATGCCGGATCACGATCGAGGCACCCATCGAGAAGCCGATAGTGACGACGGGCACATCCGGGTGCCGGGCCCGCAGCCAGCCCAGCCCCGCTTCGACGTCGGCGGTCTCGTCCACCCCGATGGTCGACATGCCGCTGGAGGCCCCGTGCCCTCGGAAGTTCAGCACCAGCACCGACCCCCCGGATTCGCTCAGCGACCGGGCGATCCGCACCACCTGCGGCGTCCGCGAGGAGCCGGTGAAGCCGTGTCCGAGCAGGAAGGCAATGGGGCCAGCACCGTCCGAGGAGCCGCCCGGAGAGCCGCCCGGCTTGCCGTCGGGCACCTCCGCTGAAACATGGGCGTAATAGTCCGCCGATAGAACTATCCCGTCCGCTGTCCGAAGGCGCACAGGTTCCGGGCCCCTGATCATGGCAACATTGTTGCTCAGTCCCTTCGTTACCGGCCCCGCCGGGAGGCGTCATGGAGATCTCCCTCCTCACCACGGCAGCGCAGCCGACCACCGAGGTACTGCCCGCCCTCGGCCTGCTGGGGCACCAGGTCAGCGTCGTCGACTTCGACGTCAGCCCGCTGCTGAGCACGACCTCGGACGCGGTGCTGATCGATGCTCGGTTCAACCTGGCCGGCGCACGGGCCTTCACCAAGGTGCTGGCCACCGCCGGGCTGAACCTGCCGATCCTGGCGGTGTTGAAAGAGGGCGGCCTGGTCGCGCTGTCGGCGGACTGGGCGGTCGACGACGTGCTCCTGGACACCGCCGGCCCGGCCGAGGTCGACGCCCGGCTCCGACTGGCCCTGGCCCGGCGCAGCTCGGGCCTGGAGAGCGAACCGGGAGTGGTGAAGGTGGGCGAGCTCGTCATCGAGGAGGCCACCTACACCGCCAAGCTGCGCTCGAACGTCCTGGACCTGACCTACAAGGAGTTCGAGCTGCTGAAGTTCCTGGCTCAGCACCCGGGCCGGGTGTTCACCCGCTCGCACCTCTTGCAGGAGGTGTGGGGCTACGACTACTTCGGTGGCACCCGCACCGTCGACGTGCACGTGCGCCGGTTGCGCGCCAAGCTCGGCGTGGAGTCCGAGGCGCTGATCGGCACCGTCCGCAACGTCGGCTACAAGTTCGTCAAGCCGGCCGAGGCGGGGCTGCGGGCGCGCGGCTCGGACACCGCCGAGCCCGCTGAACCCACCGCGCTCACCGGCCGCGGCTACTCCCTCGGCGAACCGGCACAGCGGGATGGGATGGCCCGCTAGCCTTGCCGGTGTGACCGAGCCGCTCCCGGAGCCGATCTCCGACGTAGCCGTCCTCAGCCCGGAACTGGTGGAGGCGATCGGCGCGCTGGCGCGCCAGAGCCCCGATGCGGCCGACACGCCACCGCTGAGCGAGCAGACCCTGCTGCGGCTGACGGCCGGCCCGCCGGTCCGCCACCTGGTTTCCCAGCAGGACGACACGCTGCTCGGCTACGCCCAGCTCGACCCGACCGGGACGGCCCACACGGTGGAGCTGGTGGCCACCGATCCGCTGGCGGCTACCGAACTGCTCGAGGCGGCCGGCCGGCTGGTCGGCCCCGCCGGCCTGCGGCTCTGGGCCCACGGGCGCAACAGCGTCGCCGCCCAGGCTGCCACCCAGGCCGGCTGGCAGCCGGTACGCACCCTGCTGCAGCTGCGGCGCTCGCTGACCGACCTGCAGGACATCGCCGACGTGGTGCTCGCCGAGCCCCGGCTGCCCGACGGCGTCCGGATCCGGACGTTCCGTCCTGACTTCGATGCCGACGCCTGGCTGGCCGTCAATGCCCGTGCCTTCGCCAGCCATCCCGAACAGGGCCGCTGGACCCGGGCCGACCTCGACGACCGGATCGCCGCGCCGTGGTTCGATCCGGCCGGCTTCCTGCTGGCGGTGCGCGAGGACCAACTGCTCGGCTACCACTGGATGAAGGTGCACACCGACACCCCCGAACCGATGGGCGAGGTGTACGTGCTGGGTGTCGACCCGGCGGCCCAGGGACTCAAGCTCGGCAAGGCGCTGCTCGGTGCCGGCCTGCGCTACCTGCACGAGCGGGGCCTGAGCACCGTGCTGCTCTACGTGGAGGCCGACAACGCCCCTGCCCGGGCCCTCTACGAGAGGCTCGGTTTCACCGTGTTCGCCCGCGACATCCAGATCGCCGCGGGCTGAGGTCACCAGCCGACAGTCGTTAACGTCCCGTTAACCGAGCACTTCCCGACCGGCTACCTGACCTCCTTACCGTTGCCCTTGTCAACGATTCGAGGCTGTGCTCGGCGCCCGCCGCAGCAGAGCCCAACGAACCACGAGAGGGACTATCGGTGTCGATCACCACCCGCACAGGCATTCTGGCCGCACTCGCGGCAGGCGCCGTCGTGCTGACCGGCTGCGGTTCGGACAGCGGTTCCAACAACAGCTCGGACACCAGCTCGTCGGCCAATGCCGGCGGCGGCACTTCGGCCAGCTCGTCCTCCACCGGCGGTGCCGACTGCGCCAGCGGCTCGCTCAAGGCCGAGGGCTCGACCGCGCAGAAGAACGCCATGGAGCAGTGGATCAAGGACTTCCAGGGCAAGTGCAGCGGTACCACCATCACCTACAACGGCACCGGCTCCGGTGCCGGCGTCTCGAACTTCATCGCCAAGCAGGACGACTTCGCCGGTTCTGACTCGGCGCTGGACCCGGCCAAGGACGAGGTCGCCAAGGCCACCGCCGCCTGCGGCTCGCCGGCCCTGGACCTGCCGATGGTCACCGGCCCGATCGCCCTGGCCTACAAGGTGAACGGCGTCAAGGACCTCACCCTGACCCCGCAGCTGATCACCAAGATCTTCCTCGGCAAGATCACCAGTTGGGACGACCCGGCCATCAAGGCGGCCAACTCCGGCGCCTCGCTGCCCGCCACCAAGATCACTGTTTTCTACCGCGGCGACTCCTCGGGCACCACCCAGAACTTCGAGAAGTACCTGGCGGCCAACGACCCCGCCGAGTTCACCGCCAAGCCCGACAAGGACTCGTCCAAGGCCGGCTTCGCGGGCCAGGGCAAGACCGGCTCGCAGGGCGTCCAGCAGGCGATCGGCTCGACCGAGGGCAGCATCGGCTACGTCGAGTGGTCCTTCGCGGTCAGCGGCAACCTCGACACCGCCAAGGTCGACAACGGCGGTGGTGCGGTGGAGCTCACCGCCGACAGTGCCGGCGCGGCGGTGGCGGCCGCCAAGGTCGCCAGCAACGGTGGCAAGGACCTGACGCTCAAGCTCGACTACGCGACCAAGACCTCCGGGGCGTACCCGATCATCCTGGTCACCTACGAGATCGTCTGCTCCAAGTACGCCGACGCCAAGATCGGTTCCCTGGTCAAGTCGTTCCTGACCTACACCGCCGGCGACGGCCAGGCAGCCTTGCAGGACCTGGGTTACGCACCGCTGCCGACCGAGATCCAGAGCCAGGTGCAGGCCGCGGTCGCCTCGATCAGCTAGTACGTCCGCACGTTCGCCAGCAGTACGGTTCCCCGCCGGACGGCCCCTCCGTCCGGCGGGGAATCGGCCGTAGTAGTAGAGGTTGTTCCATCCGAACAGCACCGACGATGCCGAAGCGAGACAGCAGAATGGATCGGACACCGTCTGACACCGGTACGGCCCGGCTCGCCGATCCGCCCGAGCGCTCGAGGCCGGCGGCGGCCGGATCGCAACCAGCCGACCGGCATGCCCATGCGCCCGTCATCGGTTCCAGCCAGCCGGCGGCGATCCCGTCCGACGACGAGCCGGTGTTCGGCGCTGGCACCCTCGGCGGCCGGGTCGGGCCGGCCCGGTTCGCCGACCGGGTACTCGCCGGTCTCAGCTCGGGCGCCGGCGCCTTCCTGGTGCTGCTGATCGGGCTGGTCACCGTCTTCCTGGTGATCCGGGCGCTGCCGGCCATCACCGCCGACAAGTCCAACTTCCTGACCGCCCGCACCTGGGACGTCGGCGGCGACACCCCGGACTTCGGAGTGCTGCCGCTGCTCTGGGTCACGGTGCTCATCTCGCTGGTGGCCATGGTGTTGGCGGTACCGGTCGCGATCGGGATCGCCCTGTTCATCTCGCAGTACGCACCGGCCCGGGTGGCCCGCCCGGTGGCCTACGTGATCGACCTGCTGGCCGCGATCCCCTCGATCATCTACGGCGTCTGGGGAATCGCGGTGCTCGCGCCGAAGATCCAGCCGGTGGCCGACTGGTTGTCCCGGCACGCCGGCTGGATTCCCCTGTTCAAGGACTACAACGTCAAGGGCGGCACCATCTTCACCGGCGGCGTGGTGCTGGCCGTGATGATCCTGCCGATCATCACCGCGATCGGCCGCGATGTCTTCGAGCGCACCCCGCGCGCCAACATCGAGGCCGCCTGGGCGCTGGGCGCCACCCACTGGGAAGTGATCCGGCTGGCGGTGCTGCCCTACGGCCGGCCCGGCCTGGTGAGCGGGGCGATGCTGGGCCTGGGCCGGGCACTCGGTGAGACGATCGCGATCACCCTGATCCTGTCGAAGGTTTCCAACGCCGGCGCATTCTCGTTCTCGATCTTCAACGGCGGCGAGACGTTCGCCTCCAAGATCGCCAACAACGCCGCCGAGTTCAATAGCCCGGCCCAGACCGGGGCCTACATCGCCGCCGGACTGGTGCTGTTCGTGCTGACCTTCGCCGTGAACGCCGCTGCCCGCTGGGTGGTCAACCGCCGCAAGGAGTTCGCATGACGAGCCTGACGATTCCCGGCCCGCTGGCCGCCGCACCCGGCTCGGGATGGCGCAAGGCCAAGGACCGGATCGCGACCACGGTGATCTACGGCAGTTTCCTGCTGGCGCTCGTCCCACTGGTCTGGCTGCTGTGGACGGTCCTCAGCCGCGGGCTGCATGCCATCACCTCCGACGGCTGGTTCACCGGCAGCCAGCGCGGCATCACCTACCGCGACGGCGGCGGCGGCGCGCTGCACGCGATCGTCGGCACCGTCGAACAGGTCGCGTTGTGCACGGTTATCTCGGTGCCGATCGCGCTGCTGGTGGCGATCTATTTGGTCGAGTACGGCCGCGGACCGCTGGCCCGGGCCACCACCTTCATGGTCGACATCCTCACCGGCATCCCGTCCATCGTGGCCGCGCTGTTCATCTACGCCGTCTTCGTCACGAGCTTTTCCGGCCAGCGGGCCGGCTGGCTGGTCTCACTGGCCCTGGTGATGCTGATGATCCCGGTGGTGGTCCGCACCACCGAGGAGATGTTGCGGCTGGTGCCCAACGAGCTCCGCGAGGCCTCATACGCCCTCGGCGTGCCCAAGTGGAAGACCATCGTCAAGATCGTGCTGCCGACCGCGATGAGCGGGATCATGACCGGCATCGTGCTCGGGGTGGCCCGGGTGGCCGGCGAGACCGCTCCGCTGCTGGTGCTGGTGGGTTACTCCCCCAACGACAACAGCAACCTGTTCAGCGGACCTCAGGGCTCGCTTCCGGGCATGATCAAGGACCAGTTCGGAAACCTGGGCAGCACCACCATCCTGCGCGGCGGCCACAAGGTGAGCGTGCACTACGCGGCCGACCGGATGTGGGGCGCCGCGCTCACCCTGATCCTGCTGGTGATGGCGCTGAACCTGCTGGCCCGGTTGATCGCCAGCCGCAGCAAGGTCTCCTCCTGAGCCGCAGCGCTCATTCGGCACCCCGCTCGTATCCTCGAAGTAACCACCAAGGAGAACCACCCAATGGCCAAGCGGATCGACGCCCGGAACCTCAACATCTACTACGGCAAGTTCCTGGCGGTGGCCGACGTCGACTTCACCATCGCGCCCCGCTCGGTGACCGCCTTCATCGGCCCGTCCGGCTGCGGCAAGTCCACCGTGCTGCGCACCATCAACCGGATGCACGAGGTGATCGCCGGCGCCACGGTGCAGGGTGAGTTGCTGCTGGACGGCGAGGACATCTACGGCGCGGACGTCGATCCGGTCAACGTCCGGCGCACCATCGGCATGGTGTTCCAGCGACCGAACCCGTTTCCCACCATGTCCATCTACGACAACGTGGCCGCCGGCCTGAAACTGCAGTCGTCCCGGATGAAGCGATCCGACCTGGACGTGGTGGTCGAGAAGTCGCTGCGGGCCGCCAACCTGTGGGACGAGGTTAAGGACCGGCTAGCCAAGCCCGGCGCCGGCCTGTCCGGCGGCCAGCAGCAGCGGTTGTGCATCGCCCGGGCGATCGCCGTGGAACCGCAGGTGCTGCTGATGGACGAGCCCTGCTCGGCGCTGGACCCGATCTCGACGCTGGCCATCGAGGACCTCATCCAGTCCCTGAAGCAGAAGTACACGATCGTGATCGTCACCCACAATATGCAGCAGGCGGCGCGGGTCTCGGAGAGAACCGCCTTCTTCAACCTTGCAGGCGTGGGCAAGCCCGGTCAGCTGGTGGAGATCGACGAAACCCAGAAGATCTTCTCCAACCCGACCGAGAAGGCCACCGAGGATTACATCTCCGGCCGCTTCGGTTAGGGAATAAGTCGCGCGCCGCGCCGGTCGTAGCCACCATGGGTAAGGCAGTGAGGTTCGATCGCTACGGCGGGGTCGACGTTCTCGAGGTGCGTGACGTGCCGCGTCCCGTCCCGAACGCCGGCGAGGTGCTCGT
>JAVEEO010000541.1 GCA_030840415.1 Pseudonocardiales bacterium
GTCAAGGGCGGCAAGTTCAACATCGGCATGTCCTCCCTCACCGACAACAAGACCCGCGAGGCCCAGGTCGACTTCGTCAACTACTACAACGCCGGTATCCAATGGGCGGCGCCCGCCGGCAAGACGGTCGATCCGAACAACGCCTGCGGGCTGAAGGTGGCGGTCCAGGCGACCACCACCGAGGAGACCGAGGACCTGCCGGCCAAGAGCAAGGCCTGCCTGGCCGCGGGCAAGAAGCCGATCACCATCATCAAGATCGACAGCCAGGACCAGGTGAACCAGTCGGTGATCCTCGGGCAGGCCGACGCACTGGACGCGGACTCGCCAATCACCCAGTACGCGGTGAAGCAGTCCAACGGCAAGCTGGTGCTGGCCGGTGACATCTACGGTGCGGCGCCGTACGGGATGATGGTGGGCAAGAACGCCGGCAGCCTCAAGGACGCGCTGCAGAAGGCGCTGCAGTCCATGATCGACGACGGCACGTACAAGCAGATCCTGGCCAAGTGGGGGGTCGAGGCAGGCGCCATTTCCCAGGCCACCGTCAACGGCGCGCAGAGCTGAGCCATGGCCATCTCGCACTCGGGGACCGGTTCGGGGACCGGGGCCGGTTCCGACCCCGGTACCGGACCCGGTGCGGCGGACAACGCCCCGGAGCTGATCCAGGCAGTTCCGCTACGCCGGCCGGGCCGCTGGATCGCGGCCGCGATCGTGATCATCCTGTTGTTCCTGTTCCTCTACGGCGCCGCCACCAACTCCGCCTACGACTGGTCCACCTACGGGCACTACCTGTTCGACAAGCGGGTCAGCAAGGCAGCCGGGGTCACGCTGTCGCTGACGGTGCTGGCGATGTTCTTCGGCATCGTGCTGGGCGTGGTGCTCGCGGTGATGCGGCTGTCACCCAACCCGGTCCTGAGATACGTCAGCTTCGGCTGGCTGTGGTTCTTCCGCGGCACCCCGGTCTACGTCCAACTGGTGTTCTGGGGCCTGCTGGTGGTGATCTACAAGCAGATCGACCTGGGCATCCCGTTCGTCCACCAGTTCGCCCACATCGACACCCAGAACCTGCTCACCTACTACTGGCTAGCGGTGATCGGGCTGGCGCTCAACGAGTCGGCCTACATGGCCGAGATCGTCCGCGCCGGCCTGACCAGCGTGGACGAGGGGCAGGACGAGGCGGCCAGGGCGCTGGGCATGTCGTGGGGCCAGACCATGCGGCGGATCGTGCTGCCACAGGCGATGCGGGTGATCATCCCGCCGACCGGCAACGAGCTGATCTCGATGCTCAAGACCACCTCGCTGGTGACCGCTGTGCCGCTGACCACCGAGCTCTACAGCCGGACCCGGGACCTGGCGGTGGAGACGTTCAACCCCATCCCGATGCTGCTGGTGGCCTCCACCTGGTACCTGTTCTTCACCAGCATCCTGATGATCGGCCAGTTCTACCTGGAGCGCTACTTCGCCCGCGGGGCGTCCCGCAAGATGTCGGTGCGCCAGCTTCAGGCGCTGGCCGACGCCCAGGGCGTCGGCAACCAGAAGGGTCTCATCTAGTGGCCGAGCCGATGGTGCGCAGTGAGCTGGTGTGCAAGAACTTCGGCGCGCTGCGGGTGCTCAAGGGCATCTCGCTGACCGTCGACCGCGGCGAGGTGACCTGCCTGGTCGGGCCGTCCGGATCGGGCAAGTCCACCTTCCTGCGCTGCATCAACCACCTGGAGCAGGTCACCGCCGGCCGGCTCTGGGTGGACGGCGAGCTGGTTGGCTACCACGAACGCGGCGGCAAGCTGCACGAGATGCCGGCCAAGGATGCCGCCCGCCAGCGCCGCGACATCGGGATGGTCTTCCAGAAGTTCAACCTGTTCCCGCACCTGACCGCGCTGGAGAACATCAGCGAGGCGCCGATCCGGGTCAAGAAGCAGAAGAAGACGGTCGCCACCGACCGGGCCCGGGAGCTGCTGGACCAGGTCGGGCTCTCGGACAAGGCCAAGGCCTACCCGGCGCAGCTGTCGGGCGGGCAGCAGCAGCGGGTGGCGATCGCCCGGGCGCTGGCGATGGACCCCAAGCTGATGCTCTTCGACGAGCCGACGTCGGCGCTGGACCCGGAGCTGGTCGGTGAGGTGCTCGACGTGATGAAGGAGCTGGCCCGCGGCGGCATGACGATGATCGTGGTCACCCACGAGATGGGCTTCGCCCGGGAGGTGGCCGACTCGCTGGTGTTCATGGACGCCGGCGTGGTGGTGGAGTCCGGCAAGCCGCGCGAGGTGCTGGCCAATCCGCAGCACGAGCGGACCAAGGCCTTCCTGTCCAAGGTGCTGTGAGGAAGTTCCGGGCCGGTGACTGATCGGCTGGAGACTGATCGGCCGGTGACCGAGGTCGGCTGGGACGCCGACCCGGACGTCGCCGGCTGGCCCGGGCTGCCGGTGCTCAGCGGTGACCTGCGCGCCGACGTCTGCGTGGTGGGGCTGGGCGGCAGCGGGCTGGCGGCGGTCGGCGAGGTGCTGCGGCGCGGGCTGTCGGTGGTCGGACTGGACGCCGGCCGAGTGGCGGCCGGTGCGGCCGGCCGCAACGGCGGCTTCCTGCTGGGCGGGCCGGCGATCGGCGTCCACCACGCCGAGGCGGGCTGGGGCCTGGACGCGGCGCTGCGGCTGTACCGCCAGACCCTGGACGAGCTCGGTGAGCTGGCCCGGCTGCTCGGGCCCGAGGTGGTGCGGCGGGCCGGCTCGCTCCGGCTGGCCGGGCTGCCCGGTGAGCCGGCCGACTCCGCCGAGCAGGCCGACCGGGACGCGGAGTGGGCCGACTGCGAGCAGCAGTACCAGGCGCTGCGCCGGCACGGCATCGCGGTGCGGTACTACGACGGGGAGCTGGGCCGAGGGCTGTTCCTGCCCGACGACGCGGCGATGAACCCGGCGCGCCGGGCGCTGGGCCTGGCCCGCCGGTACTCCGGGCAGGCCCGGCTGTTCGAGCACAGCCCGGCGATGCGGATCGGCACCGGCCGGGTGGCCACCGCCGGCGGTGCGGTGTCGGCCGGCCTGGTGGTGGTCGCGGTCGACGGCCGGCTGGAGTTGCTGCTGCCCGAGTTGGCCGGCCGGGTACGGACCGCCCGGCTGCAGATGCTGGCCACCGAACCGGTGCGGCCGGGCCGGCTGCCCTGCCCGGTCTACGGCCGCTGGGGCTACGACTACGCCCAGCAGGACGCGGCCGGCCGGTTGTTCGTCGGCGGCGGCCGGGACTGGTTCGTCGAGCAGGAGTGGACGCCGGAGACGGTGCCCACCGCGGGGGTGCAGGCATGGATCGAGCAGGTGGCGGCCCGCTTTGCCGGCGGTCCGGTCCGGGTCAGCCACCGGTGGGCGGCCTCGGTCGGCTACACCCCGGACGCCCGGCCGCTGGTGACCGCGGCCCGGCCCGGGGTGGTGGCCTGCGGCGGCTACAACGGCACCGGCAACCTGGTCGGCCCGGTCGCGGCCCGGGCGGCGGTGGCCCTGGGCCTGGACGGCACCCCGCCGCCGGCCTGCTTCGCCAGCTGAGCGTCAGTCCAGCCCCGTCACCGATGCCCGGATCGCGGCCACCGCGGCGGTTATCAGGCTGCTGGCAGCGGCAGGCCGGTGCAACGCCAGCACCGCGCGCCGGGGTGGCCGGACGTGCAGCGGGGT
>JAVEEO010000564.1 GCA_030840415.1 Pseudonocardiales bacterium
CACCGTCGGCTCGGCCGCCGCCGCTAGCAGCGCCGGACTGGCACTGATCTCGGTGCCGGGACAGCACGCCTTCACCGAGGCGATGGATGCCCTGGACGCCGGCTGCGACGTGCTGATCTTCTCCGACAACGTTGGCGTGGCCGACGAGATCGCGCTCAAGGACGCTGCCGCCGACCGTGGCCTGCTGGTGATGGGGCCGGACTGTGGCACCGCGGTGGTGGGCGGCCTGGGTCTCGGCTTCTCGCACACCCTGGACCGCGGCCCGGTCGGGCTGGTCGCCGCCTCGGGCACCGGTGCACAGCAACTGCTGTGCCTGCTGGACGCGGCCGGGGTCGGGGTCAGCGCCGTGCTCGGCGTCGGCGGCCGGGACCTGTCCGAGCAGGTGGCCGGCCGCTCCACCCTGGCCGCGCTGCGGGCGCTGGACGCCGACCCGGGCACCGAGCTGATCCTGGTGGTGTCCAAGCCGCCGGCCGCCTCGGTCGCCGAGCGGATCAGGGAAGTAGCCGCGAGCCTGGCCACCCCGGTCCGGTTCGCGCTGCTCGGGCCGGACCAGCCGGACCTGACCCGGGCCGCCGAGGCGACGCTGGCCGAGCTGGGAGTGCCGGTGCCGGACTGGCCGTGCTGGATCGCCGATCCGGTGCGGCCGCGTCCGGGTTCGCTGCGCGGGCTGTTCTGCGGCGGCACGCTGTGCGACGAGGCGATGCTGATCGCGTCCGCCGCGCTCGGCGAGGTGCGCTCGAACATCCCACTGCGGCCGGACTGGGCACTGGACGCCACGCTGCACTGGCCCGGCCACCTGATGATCGACTTCGGTGACGACGCGCTGACCCGGGGCCGGGCGCACCCGATGATCGACCCGTCGCTGCGCAACCGGCGGCTGGCCGAGCTGGCCGCCGACCCGGACACCGCCGTGCTGCTGCTGGACGTCGTGCTCGGGCACGGCAGCCACCCCGATCCGGTCGCCGAACTGCTGCCGCTGCTGGGCGATTCCCCGGTGCCGGTGGTGGTCAGCCTGATCGGGGCCCGGCGCGATCCACAGCAACCAGAACCGTCGGCGCACCGGCTGCACGCCGCCGGCGCCTCGGTCTTCACCTCCAACGCGGCCGCCACCCGGCACGCGCTCACCCTGATCGGAGACCGGCCATGAGTGAGGATCGAGCGAGGGACGGGGGCCAGGACGCCATGAGTGGCTCCCGCTTCACCGGCCCGGCACCGCGGATCGTGACCGCCGGGGTCGGCCTGTTCGCCGAGGCGGTGGCCGCCCAGGGCGCCGAGGTCAGGGAGGTCGACTGGCGACCGCCGATGCCAGGCACCGCCGCCGACCTGGCCCGGGTGATGGCCGATCCTCGCCGCCGGCCGGCGAATGCCGAGGCACTGGCCCGGATCGTCGGCACCGAGGCACACCTGGTCGACGTCCTGCCGGCCGGCGCGACCCTGGGCCTGGGCGACCGGGACTTCCTGCACGCCGGGCCGCCGATCGAGTGGGCGCGCGCGTCCGGCCCGCTGCGCGGTGCCCTGATGGGCGCCGCCGCGCTGGAGGGCGTGGTCACCGACCCCGAGCAGGCCGAGCAGCTGTTCGCCTCCGGCACCGGCTACACCCTGGACCCGTGCCACCACCACTCGGCGGTCGGCCCGATGGCCGGCGTGGTGTCGGCGTCGATGTGGCTGTTCGTGGTCGAGGATCCGGCCACCGGGCGGCGCACCTACTGCAGCCTGAACGAGGGGCTGGGCAAGGTGCTGCGCTACGGCGCCTACTCCCCCGACGTGCTGGACCGGCTGCGCTGGATGTCGCGGGTGCTGGGCCCGCTGCTGCAGACCGCGGTGCGCCGGCACGGCCCGGTCGACCTCAAGGTGATCCTGGCCCAGATGCTGCAGATGGGCGACGAGGCGCACAACCGCAACCGGGCCGGCACCCTGATGCTGCTGCGCGAACTGCTGCCCGAGCTGATCAACTCCGGTGCGCCGTCCGCTGAGGTGGCCGGTGCAGTGCAATTCATCGCCGGCAACGACCACTTCTTCCTCAACCTCGCGATGCCGGCCTGCAAGCTCACCCTGGACGCGGCCCGCGACATCCCCGGCTCGACGGTGGTGGTGGCGATGGCGCGCAACGGTACCGACTTCGGCATCCAGGTCTCGGGCACCGGCGACGAGTGGTTCACCGGACCGGCACAGCTGGCCGACGGGCTATTCCTGGGCCGTTACGGCCCCGAGGACGCCAACCCCGACATCGGCGACTCGGCGATCACCGAGACCGCGGGCCTGGGCGGCTTCTCGATGGCGGCCGCGCCGGCGATCGTCCGGTTCGTCGGCGGCGAGGTGGCCGACGCGCTGGCGGCGTCCCGGCGGATGTATGAGATCACCGTCGGCGAGCACCCGATGTACTCCATCCCGGTGCTGGACTTCCGCGGCTCACCGACCGGCATCGACGTGACGAAGGTGGTGCGGACCGAGATCCTGCCGCAGATCAACACCGGGATGGCCGGCAAGCAGGCCGGTGTCGGCCAGGTCGGCGCCGGCCTGGTCACCCCGCCGGCCGAGATCTTTCCCAAGGCGCTGGCCGCACTGGCCCGGCGCGTCCCGGCCTGACCGTCCCCACTAGTCGTCCGGTCGGAGTGGCCTCAACGGCGCGTACTCGTCGTCGGGGTCGTCACAGATGCGGATGTCGTCGCAGCGTTCGCGGGCCCAGGCGATGACTTCCTCGCGGGTCCCCTTGAACTTGCCGTAACGGTCTACCTTGTCGCCCCATATCGCCGTCCAGGGTCCATTGCTGGACCGGCAGTCGATGATGATGAAGGGGGCCGTGCGGCGTGCGTTGCGGACCGGGTCATCTTTGCGCGACCGGAAATCGTCGGGGTCCCTCGGTGGGTGCGTCATGGTCGGCTCACCAGCGGTGCCCGCCGCCGTGTTGGTCCTGAGGCAGGCCGCCCGCGAGCGGGTCGTTGAAGAAGTACCGCGCATTTCCGCCTAGGCGGTAGGTGTGGGCGGTAGGGCTGCGGACGTAGAAATAAAAATACCCGAAGTAGCCGGGTGCCGACCATTTGAACTCGTCGACGATGTTGTGGTCCCACATGTCGTCGTCGTATTCCCAGTAGTCCCAAGTGATTTCGTGGTACGACGGGACGAAACTGTAGGTGGGGCTGTGGTCTTTGGTCCGGCGAATCGGGCTGCCGCCGTGGGGCGCGTTTGGTGCCCCGTTGAATATCTCCGCGTTGAATCTCACGTCGCGGGTGTGGTCGGTACCGACGACGGTGTAGAACATCTCGCTCTCGACCCACGGTCCGTTTGACACCCATTCGACTCTTGCGTAAATAGTGCCGATTTTGTGATAGCCGCCGAACAAGCTGGTCGTGCCGTAGTTGATGGTGCCGTGCCAGTCCGCGTGGGAGGAGGTGGGGCGTGAGTAGCAGTGAAATTTGAGATTGCACAAGTAATCGGGCCCATATGCCGCTTCACCGTCGGCCGGCGGGTCTGAGACGGCGCAGACCCAGGGTCCGACCCGGCCGGTGTCCGGCTCGCAGGCCGGGTCGGTCTCGGCGGTCAGTGGTTGGGTGGTGTCGAGCGGGGGGTCGGTGTCGGTGCCGGTCTGGTCGTAGTTGGCGTCGAGCGGGTCGAGGTCGGCGGGTTTGGTGATGTCTTGGGTGGCGCAGGTTTCGTCGGTGTCGGGGCAGCTGATCGGGTCGCCGGCGGTG
>JAVEEO010000566.1 GCA_030840415.1 Pseudonocardiales bacterium
GCGGCAGCCGGACAGCACCGGCCTTGCGGCGCGGCCGGTAGCTGGCCTCGATCAGCCGCGGGCCGGCCGCCGCACCGCCGCCGACGGCCAGCATGCCGCCGAAGCCGTGCTCGGCCAGCCAGGCCTCCTCGCGCACGGCCACCGTGCAGCCGGCCGGGGTGAGCTGCTGTTCGGCCAGCTCACCCAGTCTGGCCGGGGTCAGGTCGTTGGCCGGGGTGTTGCCCAGATCGCGGGCCCAGCCGGCGGCGTCGGCGGCCTCGTCGCCGGCGGTCAGGCCGGCCCGATCCACATTGCCGATCAGGTCGATCTGGTGCAGGGGCTCCTGCGCGTCGGAGGCCAGGCTGAACTGGTAGCCGCCGAGCACCAGCCCCTCGGCGAGCGCCCGGCTCTGCTGCGGGCTCGGGGCGTCGATGGCCACGCACACGCTGCGTGCCTCGGGCAGTCGTTCGATCCGCCGGCCCAGCGCGACCGCCGCCACCCGCAGGTCGTCGGGGCCGGCGTCGCCGAGGCCCACGATCAGCACCGTGGCCGGTATCGCACCGGGCAGCGTCACGGTGTGGAGCGCGCCGGCCTCGGCGCCGGGCTGCTCGGCCGCGACGTACTGCGCGCAGGCCTCGGCCGCCGCTACCGGCAGCGCCGTAGTGGACACGTCGTGCAGCTGCAGGTCGGAGCCGATCAGGCCGAGGGCCACCACGTCGGCGGCGCTACGGCGTTCGGGGATCTGCAGCAGGATCACGAGGACCTCATTCCGGTGTCAGGGAGCCGATGTCGAGGGTGGGGTGGCGCAGGTCAGGTCGGCGGGTGCGGCCGGTAGCTGCCGGCGGGCATGGCGCGGCCCCAGCCATGTTCGGTACGGCCAGGCGCCCGAACCTGACTGGGGCCGAAGGGAGCCCGCTAGCCGACGGCCGCTGACAGTGCCTGGGACAGCGCACTGGCCTCATCAGCTGAGAGCTCCACGACGAGACGGCCGCCGCCTTCCAGCGGAACGCGCATCACCAAGCCCCGTCCTTCCTTGGTGACCTCCAGCGGACCATCACCCGTCCGCGGCTTCATCGCCGCCATCCGTGCCTCCTATGCGCTTGGAACTGCATCATCACGTCAGCCGATCAGCCTGCAACCGGGCAGTGCTACTCACATTGTCTCGCATCGTCGGCCATGCGGCCAAAGCGGCCCGGGGAAACCCGCGCCGCCGGTTGCGATGTCCTAGGCTGCCGGTATGGCTGATGTGCTGCTGATCGACCGGACCGACGGCGTGGCGACCCTGACCATGAACCGCCCTGAGTCGATGAACGCGCTGTCCACCGAGCTCAAGGACGCCCTGGTGACCACCCTGGCGGCTGTCGGAGCAGACAGTTCGGTACGCGCCGTGGTGCTGACCGGCAGCGGCCGGGGCTTCTGCGTCGGCCAGGACCTCAGCGAGCACGTCCAGCTGCTGGAGGCCGGCGACCCGGCCCCGCTGCGCACCGTGGTCGAGCACTACAACCCGATCGCCCTGTCGTTGGCGCAGATGCCCAAGCCGGTCATCGCGGCGGTGAACGGAACGGCTGCCGGTGCCGGTGCCTCGTTCAGCTTCGCCTGCGACTTCCGGATCGTTGCCGAGGAGGCCAAGTTCCTGCTGGCCTTCGCCAACGTCGGGTTGGCTCTGGACAGCGGCGCCTCCTGGACGCTGCCCCGGCTGATCGGCGCCGGCCGGGCACTCGAGCTGTCCCTGCTGGGCCGTCCGATCACCGCCCAGCAGGCGCAGCAGTACGGCCTGGTGACCCAGTTGCTGCCGGCCGATCAGGTGTTGCCCGCCGCCCAGCAACTGGCCGCCCAGCTGGCCGCCGGACCCACCGTCGCCTACGCCGGCATCAAGAACGCGATCCATTACGCGGCGACGGCGACCTTCGAGCAGGCCCTGGAGCGGGAGGCCGTGCTGCAAGCCGCCGCCGGGGCGACCGAGGACCACAAGGCAGCCACCGCGGCCTTCGTGGCCAAGCAGAAGCCGGTCTTCACCGGCCGCTGATCCCTCGGGCGGGGTTCCGCCCGACCAAGGGGTGGGTCAGTTGCTCGAAGGGTCGGCGCGGAAGCAGTAGGCGACGTGGTCGTCGACCATGCCGGTGGCCTGCATCATCGCGTAGGCGGTGGTCGGCCCGACGAAGGCGAAGCCGCGCCGCTTGAGTTCCTTGGCCATCGCCTTGGACTCCGGCGTGATCGCCGGGATGTCGGTCATCAGCGCCGGCCGCTGGTGCTCGGCGGGGGCGAAGGACCACAGCAGCTCGGTCAGGCCCTCGGGGACCTGGTCGAGGATGGCGCGGGCATTGTTCACCGCCGCCGCCACCTTGGCCCGGTTGCGGACGATGCCGGGATCGGCCATCAGCCGCTGCTGATCGGCCTCGTCGAAGCGGGCCACCGTTTCGATGTCGAAGCCGGCGAACGCGGCCCGGAAGTTCTCGCGCTTGCGCAGGATGGTGATCCAGGACAGCCCGGACTGGAACGCCTCCAGGCTCAACCGCTCGAACAGGGCGTTGTCACCGCGCAGCGGGACGCCCCATTCGGTGTCGTGGTAGGCCACGTAGTCCGGCGTGCTGTCGCCCCAATCGCATCTGCGGCGGTCGTCGCTGGTGCCGTCGCCCACTCAGAACTCCTTGCCCGGGTGGAGGTTCGGCGACTCCGGCGCCTGCCGGTCCTGCGAAGGCTGGGGCTGGCCGGGGCCCGGAGGAGCCTGCGAGCGCAACCGGGCGATCTCCTCGTCGCGCACCACGATCTCGGCGGCCAGCCGGTCGATCAGGTCGTCGGTCTCGGCGAACCGGTAGCCGCGCACCCCCACCGGGATCCGCACCCGGTCCAGGTCCTCGCGCACCATCCGGCGGTCGGCGGGCAGTGCGAAGGGCCGGTTGTCGCGTTGCGGGGTCAGCGACAGCCCGTTGGGCAGCAGGGCGACCACGCCGTAGAACACCAGCGCGGCCACCACCAGGGCCAGCAGCAGGTAGCCGAGCAGCATCATGGCCAAATCCTGGCACGCCGATCCGACAACCGTCGACCGGGCCCGGACGAGCGCGGCGACTTCACAGCAGCGCGAACGCCGCCTCGACGTCGCCGACCCGGTGCAGCCGCTGCCAGGCGGCCGGCCGAACGAAACCGCGTTCGATCATCGACTCCAGGAACTGCCAGAGCGGGGCGTAGAAGCCGTCCGGGTCGAGCACGATCACCGGTTTCGGGTGCATGCCCAGCGAGCCGGCCGTCCAGACCTCGAAGAACTCCTCCAGGGTGCCGATGCCGCCGGGCAGTACCAGGAAGGCATCGGCAGAGGCGTCCATCAGCGCCTTGCGCTCGCGCATGGTCTCGACCACCACCAGCTCGTCGGAGTCGGTGTCGGCCACCTCGTAGTCCACCAGGTGCTGCGGGATCACCCCGAGCGTGCGGGCACCGTGCGCCCGGGCGGCGGCGGCCACCTCGCCCATCATCGAGACCCGGCCGCCGCCGGAGACCAGCCGGTGCCCGCCCTTGCCGATCCGGGCGCCGACCTCGGCCGCCAGCTGCAGGTAGGACGGGTCGATGCCGGGCGCGGAGGCACAGAAGACGCAGACCGAAGCCATCTCTACTGGGCATCCCCGGCGCCGGCCGACCGGGCCTCGGCGTGCGCGGCGTGCTCGGTCAGCTCCTGCGCCGAGCGGTGCGCGTCGGCCTCGACGATGATCGCCACCGCCTCCTCGACGTCGGAGGTGACCCGGATCAGTTCCAGGTCGGCGGCCCCGATCTTGGCCTCGGGAAGCACGGTGTCGCGGATCCAGTCCAGCAGCCCGGACCAGTACCGCTCGCCGAACAGGATCACCGGGAACCGGGTGACCTTGCGGGTCTGCACCAGGGTGAGCGCCTCGAACAGCTCGTCGAGGGTGCCGAACCCGCCTGGCATGATCACGAACGCCTGGGCGTACTTGACGAACATCGTCTTGCGGGCGAAGAAGTACCGGAAGTTCAACCCGACGTCGACCCAGTCGTTGAGCCGCTGCTCGAAGGGCAACTCGATCCCCAGGCCCACCGAGGTGCCGCCCGCTTCGGAGGCTCCCCGATTGGCGGCCTCCATGGTGCCCGGACCACCGCCGGTGATCACCGCGTAGCCGGCCCGGGCCAGCGCGGCGCCCAGTTGCTGGGCCTGCTGGTAGTCCGGATGCTCGGCGGGGGTGCGGGCCGAGCCGAACACCGACACCGCCGGCCCCAGCTCGGCCAGCAGGCCGAAACCCTCGACGAATTCGGACTGGATGCGCAGCACCCGCCACGGGTCGGTGTGCAGCCAATCGGTCGGGCCGCCGGAATCCAGCAGCCGCTGGTCGGTGGTGGGGCCGTCCGGCTCGACCTGACGGCGCCGGAACACCACCGGCCCGCGATGCCGCTCGGCCGGCAGCTTGCCGTCTGGACGTCCGTTGGTCATCGGTTCAGCCTAGTTCGTGACAACGTGGGGCTCGTCCGAGAATTGCCGGAGGAAGCCGATCAGCAACTGCTCGCAGCGCTCCACCTGTGCCAGCTCCACCGACTCGTCGGCCCGATGGGCGAGGTTGGGGTCACCGGGGCTGAAGTTCAGCGCTGGAATGCCCAGCGCGCTGAACCGGGAGACGTCGGTCCAGCCGAGCTTGCCGGCCACCTCCCCGCCGAGCGCGGCCACCGCGCGCTGCGCCAGCGGCCGGTCCAGGCCGGGTCGTGCACCGGGTGCGGAATCGAGCACGGCGAGGTCGAAGCCGTCGAACACCGACCGCAGGTGCGCTTCCGCCTCGGCCTCGGACCGGTCCGGGGCGAAGCGGTAGTTGACGGTCACCAGGCACCGGTCCGGGATCACGTTGCCGGCCACCCCGCCCTCGACGTAGATCGCGTTCAGCCCCTCCCGGTAGGTCAATCCCTCGACCTGCACCTCGCGGGCGCGGTAGTCGGCCAGCCGCTGCAGGATCGGAGCCGCGAGGTGGATCGCGTTGATCCCCAGCCAGGACCGGGCGCTGTGCGCGCGCCGGCCGTCGGTGCTCAGCTGGGCGCGCATGCTGCCCTGACAGCCACCCTCGACCGTCCCGTTGGTCGGTTCCAGCAGGATGGCGAGGTCGGCGGCCAGCAGCTCCGGATGCTCGGCGGCCACCCGGTTCAGGCCGTTGCGGGTGGCCTCGATCTCCTCGCAGTCGTAGAACAGCCAGGTCAGGTCGACCGCCGGCTCCAGTGCTCCGGTGCCCACCAGCTCGAGCACCCGCAACTGCAGTGCCACGCCGGACTTCATGTCGGAGCTGCCGCAGCCGTGCAGCCGGCCGTCGGCCACCCGGGACGGCAGGTTGCCGGCCACCGGCACGGTGTCCAGGTGCCCGGCCAGCACCACCCGCTCCGTCCGGCCGAGTTCGGTGCGCACGATCACCACGTTGCCCAGCCGCCGCACGGCCAGCCGGTCGTGGCGGCGCGCGGCGGCCTCCACCGCGTCGGTGATGCGGGCCTCGTCGCCGGATACCGACTCGATGTCGACCAGGTCGGCGGTGAGCTGGGCCGACGACCGGCTCAGGTCGAGAGCTGCGGGGCCGGGCCCGGACGGCCGGAGGTCAGGAGTGGTCACGGCCAGCAGGCTAGTCGTCAGCTGCGATGGTTAGGGTGTCGGCGTGACCTCCAGCCCTGACAGCCCGTCCGACGCACATCCCTCCGACGCCGATCAGCCCGGTTCGGGCCCGGGGGCAGGCACTGCCCACGGCTTCGGGCTGGCCAGCATCGCCGCCGACGGTTCGGTGCTCGACGTCTACTACCCCGCTCCGGCTCTCGGCAGTCCCGGCCCGCGAGCCGCTGCGCCGCCGGAACTGGCGGCACTCGCCGGTGCCGACGAGCTGCGCGGAGTGCGCACCGAGGTGCTGTCCAGGGTGCTGGAACTGACCGCCGCCCCGGTCGACACCGCCGATATCTACCTGCGGCTGCACCTGCTGTCCCACCGGCTGGTCCAGCCGCACGGGCTCAACCTCGACGGCATCTTCGGACTGCTGACCAACGTGGTGTGGACCAACCACGGGCCGTGCCCGGTCGCCGGCTTCGACGAGCTGCGGTTGCGGCTGCGAGCCCGCGGGCCGGTCACCGTGTACGGGGTGGACAAGTTCCCCCGGATGGTGGACTACGTGCTGCCGAGCGGAGTGCGGATCGCCGATGCCGACCGGGTCCGTCTCGGTGCCCACCTGGCCGCCGGAACCACCGTGATGCACGAGGGCTTCGTCAACTACAACGCCGGCACGCTCGGCGCCTCGATGGTGGAGGGCCGGATCTCGGCCGGCGTGGTGGTCGGCGACGGCTCGGACGTCGGCGGCGGCGCCTCGATCATGGGCACCCTGTCCGGCGGCGGCAAGGAGGTCGTGTCGGTCGGCCGGCGCTGCCTGATCGGGGCCAATGCCGGCATCGGGATCTCACTCGGCGATGACTGCGTGGTGGCGGCGGGTACCTACGTCACGGCCGGTTCCAAGGTGCTGCTGCCGGACGGAACCGTTCGCAAGGCCCGCGAGTTGAGTGGGCAGTCCGGGTTGCAGTTCTGGCAGAACTCGGAAACCGGCGCGTTGGAGGTCCGGCAGCGCAGCGGCGCGGCAGTCGAGCTGAACACCGACCTGCACGCCAACTGAAACGGGATCACGAGATCGGACGGGACACGGCAGTGGCGGGTCGCAGGCGGCGGCGCGGTGGCGCGGCCCTGCTGGTCGTGGCGATCGTGCTGGGCGCGCTGGCCTTCGGTGCCCGGACGCTGTGGCGGGCCGCCCAGTCGGTGGTCAAGCCGACCGGCTGCGACTTTGGCAGCTACTCCCTGGAGCCGGACCAGGCCCAGGTCGCCTCGGTGATCGTCGGCGTGGTGCTCAAGCGCGACCTGCCCGAGCGGGCCGCGGTGCTGACCATCGGAGCCGCGCTGCAGGAGTCCAAGCTGCGCAACATCCCGGCCGGCCAGGGCGACCGGGACTCGGTGGGCATCCTGCAGCAGCGCCCATCGCAGGGCTGGGGCACCGCCGAGGAGATCGCCGACGTCCGCTATGCCACCGGAAAGTTCCTGGACGCGGTGGTCCGGGTGCCCAACTGGCAGGACGACTCGCTGGCCACCGTGGTGCAGACCGTGCAGTTCTCCGCCGACGGCTCGGCCTACGCCAGGCACGAGGACCAGGCGCAGGCGATCGCGGACGCACTCTACGGCGACACCGCGGCCGGGGTGACCTGCCGCATCGACAAGCCGGACGTCTCGGCGAAGCCGGCCGCGGTTGCCGCCGCGCTGACCCACGACCTACCGGTCGGCAAGCCGACAGTGGGCGGTACGACCGTCACCGTCACCGGCGCCGGCTGGGCCACCGCGGCCTGGTTCGTCTGCAACGCCGACCGGCTGGGCATCGCGACGGTGCGCTACGGGGGCAAGCGCTGGAGCTACACCGGAGGGTGGAAGGACGACCCGGAGGCCACCAGCTCGGCCGTGGTCGCCGCCATGGCGCACTGAGACCGGCTACCCGGCGCCGGCCGGCCGCAGTGGCTAGTGGTCGCCGGCCTGCGGCGGCAGGGCGCGTACGAAGCCCGGGTCCGCCTCGACCTTGCCGACCTTGGAGGCACCGCCCGGCGAGCCGAGCTCGTCGAAGAAGTCGACGTTGGCCTGGGTGTACTCGCGCCACTTGTCCGGCACGTCGTCCTCGTAGAAGATCGCCTCGACCGGGCAGACCGGCTCGCACGCGCCGCAGTCCACGCATTCATCCGGGTGGATGTAGAGCATCCGACCGCCCTCGTAGATGCAGTCGACCGGGCACTCCTCGATGCATGCCTTGTCCAGCACGTCGACGCAGGGTTCGGCGATCACGTAGGTCACTTGGAGGTCCTCCTGGTACGGGTTTGGCGCTGTCCTGGTGCTGGTAGTGGGTTACGGCGTCACACCGCTGCATAGTATGCCGGTCATGCTGTCTGCGAAGCTGGTGGGGCGGCGAATTGTGCTGCGTTATCGGCGTTCGGACGGCATCCTCCCACCACTGTCGGACGTCGTCGGCGAGCTGGTGTCGCTGACCCCGGCCACTGCCATCGTGGTCGGCCGCCGCGGCCGGACCATCGTCGATCGTGCCGCAATAGTGGCGGTGCGGGAAGTGGCCCCGCACCGGCGCGAGATCCTGGAACTCGAGCGCATCGCGCGCCGGGGCTGGCGCGCTGCCGAGATGGTCGAACTCGACGGCTGGCAGTTGCACGCCGACCGGGGTTGGACCGGCCGGGCGAACTCGGTGCTGCCGCTGACCACCCCGCGCCGGCCGCTGCCCGAACTGCTGGCCGAGGCGGGCCGGTTCTACGCCGAGCGCGGCCTGCCGCTGCAGATCCAGGTGCCACTGCCGGCCCGCGGGCTGCTCGACGCCGAGCTGGCCGGCCGGTGCTGGACCCTCGAACGGCCGACCGTGCTGCTGACGGCCCCGCTGGACGACGCGCCCGATCCCGGCCCGGCAGCCGCTGAGCAGGCCGTGCTCGAGCCGCGGCCGTCGCAGAGCTGGCTGGCCGGCTACCACTACCGCGGCGGCCCGCTGCCCGAGCATGCGGTTCGGCTGCTGACCCGCCACGACCAGGTCCGGTTCGCCTCGGTCAGCCGGGATGGCACGGTGGTGGGCGTCGCCCGGGGCGCGCTGGATGAGGGCTGGCTCGGCGTCACCGCCGTCGAGGTGGCTCCGCGACACCGCCGCTCGGGGGTGGCCGGGGCACTGATGCGGGCCCTGTCCGACTGGGCCCGGAGCCAGGGGGCGAGCAACTGCTACCTGCAGGTCGACGAGGACAACGCCGATGCCCTGGCGTTCTACCAGCGGCTGGGATTCATCGCCCACCATCGCTACCACTACCGGATCGCGCCGGCCACCGGCTGAGCCAGGCGCCGGGCCGGCTGGCTCGCCAGAGGGTGATGGCGCCGGCCAGGAGGCCGAAGCCGAGCAGCGAGTACGAGATGTAGGCGGCGTCGCCGGCCGGCAGTAGCACGTCCCCCTCGGGCCGGGCACCGGCCAGTACGAAGGTGGTGGCCAGCCACCCGATCACCGGCGGCACCGCCGAGGCCACGGTGTCGGTCAGGCCGCGCGAGAGGGCCGGCAGGGCGACGTTGCTGATCACGGCCAGCAGCGGCGCCAGCGGAACCAGGGTCTGCCCGATCCGGCTGGGCACCAGCAGCACCTCGATCACCGCGGTCATCGCCCCGGCCAGGGCGAACAGCAGGTATCCCAGCGCCAGCAGGCCGGCAGCCGGCCGGGGCGGTCGCGGTAGCGAGCCGGCGTCCGGCACGGGGCGGGCGCCCGGGCCGGCACCGGGGGCCCGGACGGTGCGCGGGCTCATCCGGTGTCCTCGCCGATGCCGGCTGAGTCGGTGCCGGCAGAGTCGATGCCAGCTGAGTCGATGCCGGCGATGTCGATGCCGCCAGAGTCGATGCCAGCGAAGTCGATGCCGGCGAACAGGTCCGTCTCCCGGTCCTGCGCGTCGCGGTCCCCGGCCGGGCTGCCCAGCGCCAGCCGGAAGTACTCGGTGCCCAGCACCGGTTGGCCCAGGTTGTTCGACAGCGCGTAGAACGAGCCGTGCACGCTGACCTGGGTGCGATGGGCGGCCAGCGCCCGCAGCTTGGCACCGGCCTGGTCCTCGGCCACGATCGCGGTGCTGACCAGCTGGTCGTCACAGCCGTAGGGCAGCTCCCGGACCGACTCCACCGCGGCGAACGGAAGGTCGGCTCCGGCAGCCCGGACCGCCGCCAGCCCGGCGGCCAGCACCGATCGCGGGGTCGCCGTCCAGTACAGCTTCGAGACCTGCCAGCTGCCGCCGGCACCGGCGCAAGCCGGGTCGGCGGCCGCTTCGACGGCAGCGGTCGCCACCCGGTGCGCCATGATGTGGTCGGGGTGGCCGTAGCCACCGGCGTCGTCATAGGTGACGAGCACCTGCGGGCGTACCTGGCAGATCACCTCGACCAGCGCACTGACCGCGGCGTCGAAGGTCTCCGGGTCGGCAGCGGCCCGCCAGAAGGCCCGGGGCTTGGCATTGGCCGGATCGCCCATCATGCCGCTGTCGCGGAACCGGCCGGCGCCACCGAGGAACCGGTGATCGGTGATCCCGAGCTCGGCCATCGCCGCGGCCAGCTCGGCGATCCGCCAGCCGCCCAGCTGGTCGGCGTGGCCGGCGGCGAGCAACCCCAACTCGGGTACCAGCACCTCGCCCTCCTCGCCGAGGGTGCAGGTCACCAGGGTGACCTGGGCTCCCGAGGCGGCGTAGTGCGCCATGGTGGCGCCAGTGCCGATCGTCTCGTCGTCGGGATGGGCGTGCACCAGCAGCAGCCGCCGACCGTCCGGCTGCGCGCGCCCGGACACCGGCTCAGCGATCACCATTGCAACCTACCGTCGCGATGCCGGCCGGCCGGCGGTCGGCTACAGCGCGGTCGCGCCGGTGCCGGCTTCGGATTCGCTGCCCACGGTTCCGGACTCGCCACCGGAGATCCCGGCATCTTCGCCGGAGGCGATGTCGGCGCGCACCTCGGGGAAGTGGCAGGCCACGAACTGGCTCGGCGCCTTGGCTTCCAGGACGGGAACCTCCGACCGGCAGCGCTCCCGATCCGTCTCCGACAGCACCGCGCGGTACTTGGGGCAGCGGGTGTGGAACACGCAGCCCGGCGGCGGGTTGATCGGGCTGGGTAGGTCCCCGATCAGCAGGATCCGCTCGCGGCGACCCTCCTTCTTCGGGTCCGGCACCGGCACCGCCGACATCAGCGAGTGCGTGTACGGATGCATCGGCGTCGAGTAGAGAGTGTCCCGGGGGGCCAGCTCCATGACCTTGCCCAGGTACATCACCGCGACCCGGTCGGCGATGTGACGAACCACCGACAGGTCGTGGGCGACGAAGATGTAGGTCAGCCCGAACTCGCTCTGCAGGTCCTCGAGCAGGTTGACCACCTGCGCCTGGATCGAGACGTCCAGGGCCGACACCGGCTCGTCGCAGACGATCAGCTTCGGCCGCAGCGCGATCGCGCGGGCGATGCCGATGCGCTGGCGCTGGCCGCCGGAGAACTCGTGCGGGTAGCGGTTGTAGTGCTCGGGGTTCAGGCCGACCCGCTCCATCAGGCTCTGCACCTCGGCCTTGACCCCCTTGTCCGTCTTGGTCTTCTGGATCCGGAAGGGCGCCCCGACGATGGTGCCGATGGTGTGCCGGGGGTTCAGCGAGGAGTACGGGTCCTGGAAGATCATCTGGATGTCGGTGCGCAGCGAGCGCATCTGGTGCCGCTTGAGCTTGGCGATGTCCTGCCCGTCGAAGTAGATCTCGCCGGCGGTGGGGTCGAGCAGCTTGGTGACGACCCGGCCGGTGGTGGACTTGCCGCAGCCGGACTCGCCGACCAGTCCGAGCGTCTCGCCGGCCCGGACCGCGAAGGAGACCCCGTCCACCGCCTTGACGGCACCGATCTGGCGCTGGATCAGGATGCCCTGCTTGATCGGGAAGTACTTGGTCAGGTTGTTGACCCGGAGCAGTGCGTCGGTGTCGTCCGCCGGGGTGAGCGGGGCGTCGGCGCCATCCGGGCGGAAAGCTGTGCTCATCTGAGTGGATTCTCCTCGTCGGCTTACAGCGTGGGCTGGATGTCGCCGGTCCAGAGCCGACGCCGCTCGTCCGGATCGATGTGGCAGCGCACCGCGTGCCCCGCCGAGCCGCCGGAGGTGGGCAGCAGGTCCGGCCGATCGGTGAAGCAGCGGCGCCCGGGCACGTGCTCGGTGTAGCCGCAGCGCGGGTTGAACACGCAGCCCTTGGGCACCCGGATGAGCGAGGGGGGCTGGCCGGGGATCGGCTGCAGCCGTTCCTGCCGGGTGCGGTCCATCCGCGGCATCGAGGTCAGCAGGCCCCAGGAGTACGGCATCTCGGGCTCGTAGAACAGGTCGTTCACCGAGCCGGTCTCCACGCACTGGCCGCCGTACATCACCACGACGTGGTCGCAGGTCTCGGCCACCACCCCGAGGTCGTGGGTGATGAGGATGATCGCGGAGTTGAACTCCCGCTGCAGATCCTTCATCAGGTCCAGGATCTGGGCCTGCACCGTGACGTCGAGGGCGGTGGTCGGCTCGTCGGCGATCAGGAGCTTGGGGTCGCACACCAGGGCCATCGCGATCATGGCGCGCTGGCGCATGCCGCCGGAGAACTGGTGCGGGTAGTCGCTGAACCGCTTGTCCGGATTGGGAATTCCGACCCGGTCGAGCATTTCGATGGTGCGCTTCTTGGCCACCGACTTGGAGACCTTGTTGTGCACCAGGTAGGCCTCGGCGATCTGGTCCCCGACCCGGTAGAACGGGTGCATCGACGACAGCGGATCCTGGAAGATCATCGCCATCTGGTCGCCACGCAGCGAGCGCATCTGCTCCTCGGTGGCACCGACCAGCTCGTGGCCGTCGAGCCAGATCTCACCGGTGATCCGGGCCTGCGATCCCTTGTGCAGGCCCAGGATGGCCTGCGAGGTGACCGACTTGCCGGAGCCGGACTCGCCGACGATCCCCATGATCTCGCCGCGCCGGACGTCGAAGGACAGGCCGTCCACGCCCTTGACCAGGCCGTCGGCGGTCGGAAAGTGCACCCGCAGATCGCGAACCGACAGGAAGGCGTCGCCGACGTCCGGCTTGTCGAGTCGCGCAAGTGGCTGGGCTGTCACTGGTTGGTCTCCCCGTCTCTAGCTGTAGCTCACGCGCGGATCGACGAAGGCGTAGCCGATATCCACCAGGATATTGGCCACCACCACCGCGAACGTCGCTACGAGTGTGACACCCAGGATGACCGGCAGGTCCTGGCTGTTGATCGCACGGATGCTGATCAGGCCGAGGCCTGGCAGGTTGAACACCGATTCGGTGATGACCGCGTTGCCGATCAGCTGGCCGAGGTCCAGGCCGAAGATGGTCACGATCGGGGTCAGCGCGGCACGCAGGCCGTGCTTGATCACCACGGTGCGCCGGGACAGTCCCTTGGCCCGGGCGGTCCGGACGTAGTCCTCGCTCATGGTTTCCAGCATGTTGGCCCGGGTGAGCCGGGCGTACAGCGCGGCGAAGATGAAGGCGAGCGCGAACCACGGCAGGATCATCGACTTGAGCCACTGCGCGGGGTCGGAGGTGATCGAGGCGTAAGCGGTGTTGGGCAGCCACTTCAGCTTGTACTTGAAGACCAGCAGCAGGATCGGCCCGGTGAAGAAGATGGGCAGCGAGACGGCCGCCAGCGCCATCGTCATCGCGGTGCGGTCGAAGAACGACCCGCGCTTGAGGGCCGAGATCGAGCCGATGGTCAGGCCGCCGAGCAGCCAGAGCGCAGCGGCGCCGAAGGCGATGCTGAGCTCGACCGGCAGCGCCTGCCTGATCATGTGGGTCACCGGCAACTGCTGCCGGAAGGAGTAGCCCAGGCACGGCTTGGCGCAGTGCACCACCGCGCCGGTGTCATCGCCGAGGTCGCGGCCGAAGATGATGCCGCCGGCCCAGTTGAAGTACTGCTTCCACAGCGGCAGGTCGAAGCCGAACCGATGTTCGATCAGCTTCTGACCCGCCTCCGTGGGTGGAATCTTGCCGACGTAGAAGAGGGCCGGTGAGACATGGGCGATCTTGGGTCCCACCTGGAAGATGAAGAACGTGACGAAGCTCGTCACCAGAAGCACCAGCAGGCCGCCGATGGAGCGGCGAATGACGTATCTGATCATCGTGTTTGCGCGTCGGTGGCCGACCCGGGCACTCCCGG
>JAVEEO010000567.1 GCA_030840415.1 Pseudonocardiales bacterium
GCTCAGGTACTGCAGTCCCCACTCGATGTAGCGTTCGGTGCGGTCCGATGAGTTGCGGGATACCGACGTGTACTCGATGTTGTAGGTGCTCAGCACATCGGGCAGCTGAATCACCCGCAGGCCCGGAGTCGCCCGCTGGACCCGGATCAGCCAGCTCGGCTCCTCGTTGGCCGCGTCCTCGTCCGCGTCCCAGCGGACTTTGCGGGCAAGGTGAGTCGGGAAGCACAGGGTGGAGGTCTGCAGCGCAGTGTCGCCGAGCCGAAGACCGGAGAATCGAAACAAATACTCGGCCACCGACCCGTCCGGTTGGATGAGCCGCCGTGGCAGGATCCGGTGCCGAACACCGTTGCCCTGCACCGCTATTCTTGACGAAACGATCCAATGCGTGCCGGCCTCTGCGTTGACCACCCCCAGCTGCCGCTCCAGCTTGGTGCTATACCACTCGTCGTCGTCATCGAGCAGAGCGATCACCGAGCCGCACGCGGCGTCGATGCCCAGCTGTCTGCACTTGGCAGGTCCGCCGCGAAAAGGAGTGTGCAACAACTTGATTCGATCGTCAACTGGCAGCATGACGGGCTCGTCGGTGTCCGCCACAACGATGACCTCGGCGACCGGTCGCGTCTGGTCGAGCACCGATTGCACGGCATGCTTCAAAGACAGCCGCCCGAGAGTGGGAATTACCGCACTTACCGTGTGCGTCATGGCCCTTCCGGTTGTGCGCGGAAATGTACCGCGCCGTACAAGAGCGCGATACACGCGTATTCCGCGAGCATGTTGTATGCCCACGGTGCGTAAAGCAGGTCCCAGATCCCTTGCAGCGCAACCATCATTACGAGGGGAGCCCATATCCCGAACCGTGGGTAGCTCCACACGACACCTATGCAGGCCATCAACAGGAACGCTGGGAGCAGTACGGCCAGCAAGCCGCCTTCGGCCCAGGAACCCAACAGGAGAGAGTGCATCGCGGAGTCCGCGGTGGGAGGCAACCGCCAATATCCCTCGAACGGGAACGTCGGCGGGTACCCCATCCGGATCGCGAAATGCTCAGCCCTGGCGTAGAACTCCGGCGTCATTTTCAGCGCACTCCCCCAGCCGAGCAACGGGCGCTCCATGATCGCGGTGATGGTCATCGGCGGTTCCGTCCGGCCGGCCAGAAGGATCGGCAGGTGAGTTGTCTCTTGCTCGATCTGCTTGGCCTGCAGCGCCGGTCCGAAAAGCCCTGCATGGGCTGCGATCGGCATCACGTAGGAAAACAGCAGCCCGAACGCGATAACCCACGCGAACCGCCACCCACGCCGGATCCGCGAACCTAGGAGGCGGTGGCTGAACAAGATCGCCGAGGCGAGCAGGCACACAAGTGCGTGCGACCGGAAGTTGAGGCCGAGGCTGGCCAGCCCGAGCACCCCTAGCACGGCCGCATGTAGAAGAAGGGGTGCGCGCACCAGCGTCAGCGCGAACAGGATGAGGATCGTCACCGAGTGGGCGATGCCGTATTTCCAGAGGTCGAGGAACCTGCCGGTGTTGGACAGCTCGATCCCTTGGGTCAGGAAGAAGACGACCGTGCCTGCGGCCAATCCGGCCAGAACCGTCGCTATCCGATCCACCACCCGGCCGGTCAGTACAGTCAGGCCGATGAGATATAGCGAGAACGCTGCCGGCGCAAGGGCATTCGGCCACAGCGGACCGACCCCGTTCACCAGACAAGACGCCATATAGGAAATCCATCCCAAGGCGCCCAGCACCAGCGGAACCAGGTCGATGCCTCGGTGCTTCATGAGCAGGAATGCCGGCACCAGCAGCAGGCACACCACCGACAGCACGGTCGCCGTGAAATTCGCGACCTGGATTGCCGACGTGGCGCCGATCGCAAACACAGCGACCTGCCCGAGGAAGGTTACATTCAAGCGCCGATCGTCCAACGGGCTTTCGACGGCAGTGAACCCCGCACCTGTCACGACGTCCCCTCCCCTTGCCCGTGCTGCGCAAACTCAGACGATAGCCGTTCGCGCTCGATACCGAAGCGGGGTCGCCGCAGTCTAGCTAAGGTTGTCGCCGAGACCGTCGGTCGCGGCTGGGGGGTTGAGGTGTCGGGGTCTATATCTACTCGTTCGTTGGCGGCTCGGCGCGGACGCCCCTACGACAAGGGTCGCGGGTTCGTCGCTCAGGCGCTCTGGGTTGCGGTGTCCACGCTGATCTTCACCCAGGTGTGGTGCCCCAATCGGCTCCGGTGCGCCCTATTGCGATGGTTCGGTGCCGAAGTCGGCGACGGCGTGCTCATCAAACACCGAGTTCGGATCCAGTGGCCGTGGAAACTGACGATCGGTGACAACTCGTGGGTCGGCACGGACGCGGAGCTCTACAACATCGACAACATCGTCATCGGCTCCGACGTCTGCATCTCCCAGCATTCCTACATCTGCACAGGTAGCCACGACCGTAGATCGCCGACCTTTGAGTTCGACAACGGACCCATCATTTTGGAGGACGGCGTGTGGATCTGTGCGCGCAGCACCGTCCTGCGCGGGGTCACCATCGGCGCGAACACGGTCGTGGCGGCGACCTCCCTCGTCACCAGCGACGTTCCATCCAACTCGATCGTCCGTCCGCCGCCGGCAGTCGTCGCCTCGAGCTGATGCGCATACTGCAGGTGGTGGCTCTTCTCAGTCCCGACGGGGCCTTCGGGGGGCCCG
>JAVEEO010000031.1 GCA_030840415.1 Pseudonocardiales bacterium
TCGGGAGGCACCAGACGCTGACGAAGGGGCAGTCGCACACGCGACTGCCCCTTCGTCGTGCCCGGGTGTTGGGAGGCGTCATGCTCGGGTGTTGGGGGTCTCCTCAGCCCGGACGGCCCTGCAGGCGCTGGGCGGCCGCGGCCAGGATCGGGGCGAACCGCTGCCCGGGTGAGCGACCCAGCCGCTCGATCGGCCCGGAGATCGAGATCGCGGCCACCACCCGCCGGCCCCTGCCGAACACCGGAGCCGACACCGAGGCCACCCCCGCCTCGCGCTGACCGACCGACTGGGCCCAACCGCGCCGGCGGACGTCGGCCAGCGAACGGTCACTGAACTCGGCCCGCTCCAGCAGCGCGGCCACCGTCTCGGCCGGCTCCCAGGCGCACAGCACCTGCGCGCCGGAGCCCGCGGTCAGCGGCAACCGGGCACCGAGCGGGACCGTGGTACGCAGGCCGGTGGCCCGCTCGGCGGTGGCCACGCACACCCGTTCGAGCCCGTCACGGCGATAGAGCTGGGCGCTCTCGCCCGCGGTGTCGCGCAGCCAGGCCAGCACCTCGGCCGCCCGTTCCAGCAGCGGGTCGGCCGCGGCGGCAGCAAGTTCGGCCAGCCGTGGGCCCGGCGTGAACCGGCCCTCGGCATCGCGGGCCAGCAGCCGGTGTACCTCCAGGGCCACGGCCAACCGGTGCGCGGTCGCGCGCGGGATCCCGGTCCGTTCCACCAGTTCGGCCAGGCCCGCGGGCTCGGCCGCGGCGGCAGCGAGGATGGTCACGGACTTGTCGATAACGCCGATGCCGCTATGCTGTCCCATGAAGCGATACTACGTTCTCATAATGTGAGATTCAAAATTAAACGGTAAGCATGCGGGAACGGCCGGGAGGAACAGTGGGCAGCACGCTGGCGGAGAAACTGTGGGAGCGCCACCTGGTACGCAGCGCACCCGGTGAGCCCGACCTGATCTACATCGACATGCACCTGATCCACGAGGTCACCAGCCCGCAGGCCTTCGATGGGCTGCGGCTGGCCGGCCGGCGGGTACGCCGGCCCGAGCTCACCCTGGCGACCGAGGATCACAACGTCCCCACCACCGACATCTTCGCCCCGATCGCCGACCCGGTCAGTCGCATCCAGGTCGAGACGCTGCGCAGCAACTGCGCGGAATTCGGCGTCGCGCTGTACTCGATGGGACATTCCGAGCAGGGCATCGTGCACGTGATCGGCCCGCAGCTCGGCATCACCCAGCCCGGCATGACGCTGGTCTGCGGCGATTCGCACACCTCCACCCACGGTGCGTTCGGAGCTCTGGCCTTCGGCATCGGGACCAGCCAGGTGGAGCACGTGCTGGCCACCCAGACGCTGCCGCTGGAACGTCCCAGGACGATGGCGGTGACCGTCGAGGGCGAGTTGCAGCCCGGGGTCACCCCGAAGGACCTGATCCTGGCGCTGATCGCGCAGGTCGGCACCGGCGGCGGTCAGGGCTACATGGTGGAGTACCGCGGTGCGGCCTTCCGGCAGATGAGCATGGAAGGCCGGATGACCGTGTGCAACATGAGCATCGAGTGGGGCGCGCGGGCCGGGCTGATCGCTCCGGACCAGACCACCTTCGACTATCTGCGCGGCCGCCCGCATGCCCCGACCGGCGCCGACTGGGACGCCGCGGTGCAGGACTGGACCGGCCTGGTCACCGATCCCGACGCCGAGTTCGACGCCGAGGTCACCCTGGACGCCGCCGATATCAGCCCGTTCGTCACCTGGGGGACCAACCCCGGGCAGGGCGTGCCGCTGTCGGGCCGGGTGCCAGACCCGGCCGAGTTCGCCACCGAGAGCGAGCGGGTCTCGGCGGAGAAGGCCTTGTCCTATATGGGATTGACCGCCGGCACGCCGGTGCGCGACATCAAGGTGGACACGGTGTTCGTCGGATCCTGCACCAACGGCAGGATCGAGGACCTGCGGGCCACCGCCGACGTGCTGCGTGGCCGCAAGGTCGCCGACGGGGTGCGGATGCTGGTGGTGCCGGGGTCGATGCGGGTGCGCGAGCAGGCCGAGCGGGAGGGCCTCGACGTGGTGTTCACCGAGGCGGGCGCCCAGTGGCGCCAGGCCGGTTGCTCGATGTGCCTGGGCATGAACCCCGATCAGCTCGCTGCGGGGGAGCGTAGCGCCTCGACGTCGAACCGCAATTTCGAGGGGCGCCAGGGCAAGGGCGGACGGACCCATCTGGTCTCGCCGCTGGTCGCGGCGGCTACCGCAATCACCGGGCACCTGGCCAGCCCGGCCGATCTGTAGGGGGTTTGACGATGGACAAGTTCACCGTGCACACCGGCCGGGCCGTGCCGTTGCGGCGCAGCAATGTCGACACCGACCAGATCATCCCGGCGGTGTATCTGAAGCGGGTCACCCGGACCGGTTTCGCCGACGGGCTGTTCCAGGCCTGGCGTGCTTCCGAGGCGGACTTCGTGCTGAACCAGCAACGCTATGCGGGAGCATCGGTGCTGGTGGCGGGTCCGGACTTCGGCACCGGTTCCTCGCGCGAGCACGCGGTCTGGGCGCTCTGGGACTACGGCTTTCGGGTGGTGATTTCGTCGCGTTTCGCAGACATTTTCAGGGGCAATTCCCTCAAGGCCGGGTTGCTGACCGTGGTATTGCCGGAGAAGACCGTCCAGCGATTGCTCGATGACATCAGCGACGACCCACGGATCGAGGTCACCATCGACCTGCTCGAGCGGCAGGTGCGCTGGCCGGGTGAGGTGCACGGCTTCGAACTCGACGACTACACCCGCTGGCGGTTGCTCGAGGGCTTGGACGACATCGCGTTGACGTTGCGGGACACCGCCGCCATCGACAGCTACGAGCAGGCCCGCCCCTCCTGGCTGCCGGTGGCACCGAGCCGCTGAGCCGGCAGTTGCCGGTACCCGGGACACCGATCCGCCCGAGATAATGCCTGCGACACAAGCCGATCGCGTTGTTTCTGGAGCGTCCACGCCTTACCGTTCGTCGTGAGGTTGGCCACGTTGGCTGACCGGCGTCCGGGGAGGACACGTGAACAAGGCTCAGTTCATCGAGGCGCTGGCGAGCCGGCTCGGCTCCGACAAGAAGGCTGCCGGCATCGCACTCGACGCCGTGCTCGACGAGATCTACGCCGTCGTGGTCAAGGGGGAGAAGCTGGCGCTGACCGGTTTCGGCGCCTTCGAAAAGCGTGACCGGAGCGCGCGGACGGCACGCAACCCCGCTACCGGCGCGAGCGTCAAGGTCAAGAAGACCTCGGTTCCCGCCTTCCGTGCCGGGGCGGAGTTCAAGGCTGTGACCAGCGGGGCCAAGAAGCTGCCCAAGGCCACCCCCGTCAAAGCGACCTTGCTGACGAGGGGCACCAAGGCCGCTGCCGCCAGCAAGGCTCCCGCCACCAAGGCCGCTGCTGCCAGCAAGTCCAGCGCTGCCAAGGCTGCCGCTCCCGGCAAGTCAACGGCTACCAAGACGGCACCGAGCAAGACAGCGGCCACCAAGACGGCCAGCAGGACAACGGCCAGCAAGACAGCGGCCAGCAAGACCGCGGCCCAGGTGCCGGCCGCCAAGACGACCGCGACCAAGGCCGCCAGCAGGTCCAGCGCTGCCAAGGATGTCGCTCCCAGCAAGGCAACGGCCACCAAGACCGCTGCCAGCAAGGCAGCTCCGGCCAAACGAGCCGCGAGCAAGGCCACCGCGAGCAAGGCAACGGCCACCAAGGCAACGGCCGCCAAGGCAACGGCCACCAAGGCTTCAGCGAGCAAGGCCACCGCGAGCAAGGCAACGGCCGCCAAGGCCAGCCCAGCACCGGCCGGCGTGCCGGCGAAGAAGGCCGGCCGGCGGGCACCGGCCAAGCGGTCCGGCTGACCGGGCGCAGACAGGCTCAGCCAAACCGGCTCAGCCAAACCGGCTCAGCCGAACCGGCTCAGCCGAACGGGCTCAGCTAGACGGGCGAAGCCATGTCGGTTCAGCCGTACGGGCTCGGGTAATAGTCGGCCGCCGCCACGCCACGCTCGGCGACCGACAGCGCCCACGCCGAACCCTTGCGGCACGGATACGGCGCTCCTGGCACCTCGAGCCGCTCCAGCAGTCCCGGAATGGCCCCGCCCTGGCTGCAGATCAGCGTCGTCCCCGGCTGTTCCAGTTGTTCCCGAACTGCTGCCAGAGCCGCCTCCGGGTCCTGTTCCCATGCCTCGTCGGACAGCGCGGCCACCGTGTGCACCCGCAAGCCGGTCCGGTCGGCCAGCGGCTGGACGGTCTGCTCGCAGCGCACCCGGTCGGCGGCCAGCACCCGCTGCGGGTTGAACGCGGCCAGTACCGGCACCGACCCGCTGGCCTGCCGGCGGCCGATCTTGTCCAATGGCCGCAGCCGATCGTCACCGCGGTAGGTGGACCGCTTGCCGGCCCTGGCATGCCGCACCAGCAGCAGCGTCCGGGTGTCGGACGGCAGCCGGGCGAAATCGGCCAGCACCCCACGATCGGCCGGGTAGCTCAGCTGCTGGGTCGCCTCGGCCACCGTCGCCCAGCGCAGCCGGTCCACCTCGTCGCCGGGCAGGTGCTGGCCGCCGCGGTAGCGCATCGCCCAGTACGAGACCCGCTTGACCGCATCGGGACCGAACGGATATTCCACCGAGGTCAGCCGCCGGCCGGCCTCGACCTGGGCGCCGGTCTCCTCCTCGACCTCGCGGGCGGCGGCCACCAGCGGATGCTCGCCCAGGTGCAGTTTGCCCTTGGGCAGCGTCCAATCCTCATACCGTGGCCGGTGTACCACTGCCACCAGCACCCGGGCACCGTCCTGGCGCCACAACACCCCGCCGGCTGCCGGAGTGGCTCGGCGCTGTGCCGCCCCGCTCACGCGCCGCGGGAGGCGAGCCGGGCGAGCAGGACCTGCTGATAGTCCAACGACCTCGGTCCGCCGCGGCGCACCCACTGGTCGTCGGCCTGCAACTCCCAGGCCACGGTCTCGGGATCGAAGGCCAGATCCAGCGTGGTGCGCAGCTGATCGGCGTTGGGGCCGGTGACCTGGGTGAGCACCTCGACCCGGCGGTCGAGGTTGCGGTGCATCAGGTCCGCCGAGCCGATCCAGTATTCGGGCTGGCCGTCATTGGCGAAGTAGAAGATCCGTGAGTGTTCCAGGAAGCGGCCGAGGATCGCGCGAACCGTGATGTTCTCGCTCAGCCCAGGCACGCCCGCCTTGATGGTGCAGAAGGTCCGCACCATCAGCTCCACCCGGACGCCGGCCTGCGAGGCCCGGTACAGCGCATCGATCAGCGCTTCGTCCACCAGGTGGTTGCACTTGATCTGGATGTGCGCGTCTCGGCCGGCCTGGGCATGGGAGATCTCGCGCTCGATGCGGGTCAGCAGCCCCGGCCGCAGTCCCTGCGGGGCGACCAGCAGCGTCCGGTACTCGGTCTGGCGGGAGTAGCCGGTCAGCACGTTGAACAGGTCGGTCAGATCCGCGCAGATCCTTTCGTCGGCAGTGAAGAGTCCCAGGTCCTCGTACAGCCGGGCGGTCTTCGGGTGGTAGTTGCCCGTGCCGATATGGGCGTAGCGGCGCAGCGAACCGCCTTCCTGCCGGACCACCAGCGAGGTTTTGCAGTGCGTCTTCAGGCCCACCAGGCCGTACACCACGTGGCAACCGGCCCGCTCCAGCGCCCTGGCCCACTTGATGTTGGCCTGCTCGTCGAATCGCGCCTTGATCTCGACCAGCACCATCACCTGCTTGCCGGCCTGGGCGGCGTCGATCAGCGCGTCCACGATGGGGGAATCGCCGGAGGTGCGGTACAGGGTCTGCTTGATGGCCAGCACATTCGGATCGGCCGCGGCCTGCTCGATGAAGCGCTGCACGCTGGTGGCGAAGGACTCGTAGGGATGGTGCACCAGCACGTCTCCGTCGCGCAGCGTGGCGAACACCGACTTCGGCGTCTCGCCGTCTACGAAGCGCGGATGGGTGGCCGGCACGAACGGTTTCTCCTTCAGCGACGGCCGATCCAGTTCGTAGACCTGCCAGAGCGCGGTGAGATCGAGCAGTCCGGATACCCGCAGCACCTCATCCGGCTGGACGTCGATCTCGCTGGTGAGCAGGTCGAGCACCTCGTCGGCGATGTTGTCGGCCACCTCCAGCCGCACCGCCGGGCCGAACCGGCGCCGGACCAGCTCGCGCTCCAACGCCTGCAGCAGGTCCTCGTCGCGGTCCTCGTCCACCTCGAAGTCGGTGTTGCGGGTGACCCGGAACAGGTGGTGCTGGACGATCTCCATGCCGGGGAACAGCGCCGACAGGTGGGCGGCGATCAACTCCTCCAACGGCAGGAACCCCGCCGAGTCCGGGGTCTTGCCGACCACCACGAACCGCGCGACGTTGTTGGGCACCTTCACCCGGGCGAACTTGTCGAGCTCGGAACCCGGTTCGCGGACCAGCACCGCCAGGTTCAGCGACAGCCCGGAGATGTAGGGGAACGGGTGGGCCGGATCGACCGCGAGCGGGGTGAGCACCGGAAAGATCTTGGAATGGAAGTACTCGGTCAGTTCCTGCTGCTGGTCGGCGTCCAGGTGCTCCCAGCTCAGGATCCGGATGCCCTCGGCGGCCAGGGCCGGCTCGACGTCCGCGCCGAAGCAGCGGGCCTGCCGCGCCACCAGCTCGCGGCTGCGCTCACCGATCATGGTCAGTGTCTCGCTGGTGGTGTGCCCGTCCGGGCCGCGCACCGCCAGCCCCATCTCCAGCCGCCGCTTCAGTCCCGCCACCCGCACCATGTAGAACTCGTCCAGGTTGCTGGCGAAGATGGCCAGGAACTTCATCCGTTCCAGCAGCGGCTGCCGCCGGTCCTCGGCAAGTGCCAGCACCCGGGCGTTGAAGTTCAGCCAGGACATCTCGCGGTTGGAGAACCGGCCATCGGGAAGCGGCTCGGCCCGCGGCTCGGTTCCGGCCTGACCCTCGGCCTCGGATTCGGTCCCGGCAGAGCCGGCCGGAGAGGGCGCGGAGGCAACGGTGTCAGTCATAGCGCCATTCTGCCGCCGCGGCCCATGGAAACCGAATGCACCGGACGAACTGCCCGGCGGGGGCGGCGGCAGACCCAGCGGCTCAGAGCAAGCAGCTCAGACCAAGCGGCTCAGACCAAGCGGCTCAGACCAGGTGGGTCAGTAGCTGCGAGGTCAGCATCCCGACGCCCAGCTCCAGGCACCGCCGCAGGTCGGCCGCGGAGTCCACGTCGCAGCGCAGGCTCTCGGCGGCCTCGAGCTCGCGGGCGCCGGAGGCCAGGTGCCGGTGCGCGGAATCCGGGCCGAACAGCGGCCCCAGCGCCGAGCCCGGACCGGCGGCCAGCAGGGTGGTCCCGCTGCCGTCGAGGTCACGGACGAAACTGCGCCCGGTAGCCGGGGCCTGGCGCAGCACCGCCAGCAGGTCGGCCGAGCGCAGGGCCGGCAGGTCACCGACCAATGCCAGCACCCCGTCGCCGGGATGGCGCCGGGCCAGCTCCGCGGCCGCCGCGGCCAGCGCCGGGTTCAGCCCGCCACCGGCATCGGGCAGGAGCTCGATCTCGGCCGGCAGCAGCACCGGGTGCTCGACCGGCGGGGCGGCGACCACGAACAGGCCGCCCAACAGCTGATGGGTCCGCAGCGCGAGCACCGCGTCCAGGGTGTCGAGCTGGATGGCCCGGACCAGTTCGGCATGATGGGCCTGCTCCCGGGTCGCGGCGCGCAGCCGGGTCTTGGCCGGCGCGCCGTGCTTGATCGGAACCAGAACTCGCCATTGCACTCCGCAGATGCTGCCACTAGGGCATCGCGGTGGCAGACTCGCACCCACCGGCGGTGGGCCGCTCTGGCCAGGATCAGCCGGAGCCAGCTGGAAGGGAACTGAAGTTTGGTGCGGCATGCGGAGAAGGTCGGACCGTACATGAGGTTCGCCGTCGTCCTGGTCTACCCCCTGGTCTCCCTGCTGTTCAAGCGTCGCTGGGCCGGGCTGGACCGGATCCCGGCGACCGGGCCGGCGATCGTGGCGGTCAACCACATCTCCTACGCCGATCCGCTGATCTTCGCCCGTTTCATCTGGGACGCCGGCCGGGTGCCGCGCTACCTGGCCAAGGCCAGCCTGTTCACGCTGCCGCTGGGCCTGGGGCGGATCGTCACCGGGGCCGGACAGATCCCGGTGCACCGCGACACCGCCGATGCTGCCCAGGCGCTGCAGAGTGCCGTCCAGGCGCTGGGGCGCGGCGAGGTGGTGCTGATCTACCCGGAGGGCACCGTGACCCGCGACCCGGACTTCTGGCCGATGCAGGCCAAGACCGGCGTGGCCCGGCTGGCGCTGCTGGCGCCCGGGGTG